>NZ_JAYGIG010000007.1:0-92473 GCF_034932105.1 Leptothoe sp. PORK10 BA2
CGTTACCGCCTCGACGCTCACGGCGGCGGCCTAATTCCTCCTAAGCTGATGATACCCTCATATGCTCACCTTCAAGAAGTTGAAAGCTTCTGTATCAACTGATACGATTTGAATTTATAATTGCTGAATGATATAGCTCAGTAAGACTAGGGTTAAGGCGATCGCAACCGCTCCACCGCTGGACCCATTTCCCTGAATCACCGGCACCAAATCCGCCAGACTCGCCACGGGGGTGTAGAGCAAAATAGCGGCCAAAACAAATGGCGAACCGCCGATAATCGCGGCAAACAGTTCAAAGGGACCAAGGGAATACTTTAGCTGCTCCATGGGATGTGATGCATATCTGGACAGTTATGGCTTCATCAGAGAACGTTGTCTTTCCGATGAGCCCACAATTCAACTCATTTCAGGGTAAAGGTCATCATCAGCGGTAGGTGATCCGAGGCGGTGCCTATTTCCGCCACTACGCGGGTGTCCTTGAGCTCGATGGTTGCTGGCGTATAAAATAGATAATCCAATTTATGTTCGGGCGATTCAGAGGGGAATGTGGGCTGGTTAGTCCATTGGTCTTTGGCTAGGGCTGTTGTAAATAGAGCCGACTCGGCCATGATTTCAATCGATCGGTCTCCCTCCTCGGGACGATTGATCGCACTATTAAAGTCGCCCACCACCAGCACTGGATAGTCTTTGGCATAGGTCTCAGCTATCCCTCTCACGGTGCGGGTTTGCTGAAACCGTGTCGGGTTATCAAAGGCTTCTAAATGGACATTGATTACCACTAACGGCCGATTGTTAATGTCGATTTTGGTTACTTGGGCTAACCGATCCAGGTAAACGGCATTGTAGAAAAATGGACGGCTTGCCACCTTTTCCAGGACAGTCCGCTGATTTTCTGTAATTGGATAACGGCTAAGCACCGCCTGACCCGAGACGATTTTTCCAAAGTGAGCTGATATGGGCCAATAGGGAAAAGGAACGTAGTTTTTGTTCCAGTTTATTGCCAGACCGGCATTGGCTAATCCCAAGGCATTGGCCAATGCCTCTAGCTGATTGACGTTATAGGAACGTTTGGAGTTAAGGTCAATTTCTTGGTAAGCAATGATGTCAGGATTGATGGCGCGGAGGGTGGCAATCACAGCGGCCAAATTGTCATCAAACAATGTTTTAGGTCTAGCCACTGCCTCTTGATTAGTTAATCCTGATAGGTAGCCAATGTTATAGGACACCAGGGTCAGTGGCTTACCTTCAGACGCAGAGCCATCAACATCAGCGCTATCAGCGCTGTAGGTCAGGATATCCGTATAGTTTTCGCGCGGATAGCTACCGGATGTTGCCCAGGCATAAAACACTGCCAGGGTCAGGACCAGAGCACCTGATAAAGCTAGAGTCACCTTCAAAATCATGCCGCCCTTCCTCGCTCCGTTACTGTTCCTAGTAATCAATCTAAGGCTCTAGCGCTGATGGTCTTCAGATACCGGCATAACTTGTAAAGTTCATCCCAAGAATCGTTGGAATTATTCCCCCAGTTGTCCATACTTTGGTTAATCTGATGATGCTCAATGATGCTTTAGTGCTTCCATGCCTGTCAAAAATCTGATTTTCTTTGGTTTGCTGGTATTTGTACCCATTTCTGGGGCAGCTCATTTCCTCGGTTGGGGTGAACTGGCTGTCTTTGCCACAGCCGCTATTGCCATTATTCCGTTAGCCGGCTGGATGGGCCAAGCTACCGAGGAAATTGCGGTGGTTGTGGGGCCGTCCCTGGGGGGCTTGCTCAATGCCACCTTTGGCAACGCCACCGAATTGATTATTGCCCTGGTTGCCCTTAATGCAGGGTTAATCAACGTGGTGAAATCCAGTCTTACCGGCTCGATCATTGGGAATCTACTGCTGGTCATGGGCCTATCCATGCTGTTGGGGGGCATCAAGTTCAAGGAGCAAACCTTTCAGCCGGTGATTGCCCGCATGAATGCGTCGTCTATGAATCTGGCGGTGATTGCGATTTTGCTCCCAACGGCGGTGGATTTTACGTCTCCGTCTATTACGGAGCCCACCCTACAGCGGTTGTCCGTGGCTGTAGCTATAGTCCTGATTATGGTTTATGGCCTCACCCTGCTGTTTTCCATGAAAACCCATGCCTATCTTTTCGATGTAGGCACGGCAGAGGAAGAAGGGGTGGAAGAGGATCATGGTGAAGCTCCAAATTTGTTCCTGTGGATTGGGGTTCTATTAGCGGCCACCCTGGTGGTGGCTGTGGAGTCCGAGTGGCTGGTGGGCTCCTTAGAAGTGGCCACAAAACAATTGGGACTGTCGGAGCTATTTACCGGGGTAATTTTATTGCCCATCATCGGTAACGCTGCCGAGCATGCCACGGCGGTCACCGTAGCGCTGAAAAACAAAATGGATCTTTCCTTGTCTGTGGCAGTGGGGTCCAGTATGCAGATTGCCCTGTTTGTGGCTCCGGTGCTGGTGATTGCGGGTTGGCTGATGGGTAAGCCGATGGATCTGGACTTTAATAATTTTCAGCTGATTGCCGTGGCCGTATCGATTTTGATTGCCAACTCCATTAGTAGTGACGGTAGCTCTAACTGGTTAGAAGGGACGCTATTGCTGGCGACTTACATCATCATTGGTCTGGCCTTTTTCTTCCATCCCATGATCGAAGGCATTGGTTAAATTCGCAGTAACTACTGTTCAATCAGCCCACCCGACCGATTGATCCAGATGGGAGCTAAGGCAGATTATGATTTGCCTTGAGCAAGACCTTAAAAGTTGCCTCCGGTGACCCCTCACACTAGGTTGCAGAATGCCAGTTTGGTTTGCAGGAAAACGATATGGGCATGGGCAACTATCGATTGCTCCTAGTCATCCAGCCTTGGCCTATGGGGCCAGTGTATTCACAACGATGCGGGTTTATGAGAATAGCCTGGAGCATCCGTTGACGGATTGGGGGGCGCATTGCGATCGCATCTCCCAATCCCTACACCTATTTCACTGGCCCCAGCCCAACTGGCCACGCGTTACCGAAGGCTGTCGGACAATGCTGGCTGACTACCCAGTGTTGCGGCTCGCCATCCTGGCCGATGGCACTGAGCTGATCAGCGGTCGTCCCCTACCCCTCAACCTAGCGCAGCAACAAGCTGACGGGGTAACCGTTTGGGTGGCCCAAGGCCCCCAGTACCAACGCAGTTTACCCCACCACAAAACCGGCAACTATCTTCCCTGCTGGTTAGCCATGCAAGGGGCCCAAACCCATGGAGCCCGTGATGCCATCTTGAGTACCCCCGCTGGAGAATGGCTAGAAACCAGCACCGGTAATCTTTGGGGCTATGCTCAGGGGCAATGGTGGACTCCCCCCTTGGCAAGCGGTTTACTCCCCGGCATTAGCCGTGCCCGATTAATCAAAGCCTTATTAGCTAATCAAACCGTTGCTGAAACCCCTTGGGCCCCGGACCTGGTTGGGCAATTCGAATGTTTAGCCTACAGCAACTGTGTCGTGGGTCTGATGCCAATTCACACAGTCCTGCTGGGGAATATTAAACTAAACTATAGTTCTACCCATGCAGGTCTAAACGCCCTCAGACAGATGTTTTACCGGCCTTCGATGCGCGAACAGACTTGCTTAACTGAGCCGGCCGTGCAAAATCCTGAAATGCGTTAACATAAGTTAACAACTTTCCAATCAGCATAGGCAAGCTCGCTAAAATTGCTGAAAATTACAAACTTTAGGAGGCTTACTCCCTGTGAATAAGCGCTGGAGAAACGCTGGACTTTACGTATTGCTAGTGGTTGTCGTCATTGCACTGGCAACCGCATTTTTCGAACAACCCCGCATTGAAACCGAATCATGGCGCTATAGCCGCTTCATTAATGAAGTTGAAAATGGCTCTATTGAGAAGGTTTATATTAGTGCCGACCGTAGCCAGGCGCGCTTTCCCGACCCGACTGGTGAAGAGCGGCGGGTTGTGGTTAACCTGCCCAGCGACCCCGGCCTAGTCGATATCCTTACCGAGAACTCGGTCGATATTGAAGTTCAGCGTCAGGCTGAAGAAAACCGGCTGCTGCAGGTACTTAGTACCTTGCTGATTCCCATTTTGCTGCTGGTGGTGCTGTTCTTTGTCCTGCGCAGAGCCCAAAACGGCCCTGGTAGTCAGGCCATGAACTTTGGTAAGTCCAAAGCTCGGGTGCAGATGGAGCCCCAGACCAAGGTTACCTTTGGCGATGTGGCTGGGATTGACCAGGCCAAGCTGGAGCTAACTGAGGTCGTCGACTTCTTGAAGAATGCCGATCGCTTCACCGCCGTTGGTGCCAAGATTCCCAAGGGTGTCCTGCTGGTGGGACCTCCAGGTACGGGTAAAACCCTGTTAGCTAAGGCCGTGGCCGGTGAAGCAGGCGTACCTTTCTTTTCCATCTCGGGTTCTGAATTTGTAGAAATGTTTGTGGGTGTGGGTGCTTCCCGCGTCCGCGATCTGTTTGAGCAGGCTAAGACCAATGCTCCCTGCATTGTTTTTATTGACGAGATTGACGCCGTAGGCCGTCAGCGGGGCGCAGGTCTTGGGGGTGGCAACGATGAGCGTGAGCAGACCCTGAACCAGTTGCTGACCGAGATGGATGGTTTTGAGGGTAACACTGGCATCATCATCATCGCCGCCACTAACCGTCCCGATGTGCTGGATGCCGCTCTCCTACGTCCAGGTCGTTTTGATCGCCAAGTGGTGGTGGATCGTCCTGACTACTCCGGTCGTCTGGAGATTTTGAGCGTCCATTCTCGCGGTAAGACCTTTAGTAAGGATGTCGACCTAGAGAAGATTGCCCGTCGCACTCCTGGGTTCACCGGTGCTGATCTGTCTAACCTACTGAACGAATCAGCTATTTTGGCGGCTCGTCGTAATTTGACTGAAATCTCCATGGACGAAGTCAACGATGCGATTGATCGCGTCTTGGCGGGGCCTGAGAAGAAAGATCGGGTGATGAGTGAGAAGCGTAAGTCTTTGGTGGCTTACCATGAAGCGGGCCATGCCCTTGTGGGTGCGCTAATGCCAGACTACGATCCTGTACAGAAAATCAGTATTATTCCCCGTGGTCAAGCGGGTGGTCTAACCTGGTTTACCCCCAGTGAAGAGCGTTTGGAATCCGGTCTGTATTCCCGCTCCTATCTGAAAAATCAAATGGCTGTCGCCCTGGGCGGTCGTTTGGCTGAGGAAATTATATTTGGGGATGAGGAAGTTACCACGGGTGCTTCCAACGACCTACAGCAAGTGGCTCGTGTGGCTCGTCAAATGGTGACTCGTTTTGGCATGAGCGAAAAGCTCGGTCCAGTGGCCTTAGGACGGCAGCAGGGAAATCCTTTCCTCGGCCGTGACATTGCTTCAGAGCGAGACTTCTCCGAGGAAACGGCGGCTGTGATTGATGCAGAAGTCCGTAGCTTGGTTGATGTTGCCTACGATCGGGCTAAGCAGGTTCTGGTGGAAAACCGCAATGTTCTGGATCAACTAGCGGCCATGCTAGTGGATAAGGAGACAGTGGATTCCGATGAACTGCAGCGCTTGCTCATTGACAACAACGTCAGCATGGCGAGCATTGCTTAGGTAATGTCTATCCGTATGGGTGGTATATCCATCCAATAGGCGTTTCTCAGTCTTATTCCTAAAGAGTTTGACATTCAAAGCCGCAGGTTTTCCTGCGGCTTTTGTTTTGGTTACGGGTGTTTCCATCTGTCCTGGGCACCCTATATTTCGTTACATGGGTTGGTGAATCTTTACCACTGATTACACAAGTAACAACTTCTGTATTGCAAATTGGTCTAAAAGCCTAAGAGGTGCACTTAAATATGATTGGCAGTTGCACAATGGGCGTAACACCAGATCCACTTTAAATGCCCACTTCAAATGCCCCCTTTAGTAATTTATGACAGCACTACATTCGGTCCCCCAGCGGGTTAAGTCGCGACAGCCCGTCGAATATCAGCAGCGGTGGCTCCGTACGTTACGCAGTCATCGGGTGATTGCCGTCATTCGCGCAGAGACAGTGGAGATCGGCTTAAATATGGCCGTAGCGGCGGCGGAAGGGGGTATTCATTTACTAGAAATTACTTGGAATAGCTATCAGCCGGTTGCTTTACTGCAGGCGATTCAAAAGGCTTTGCCCCATTGCACCGTGGGTGTGGGGACGATTCTGACGGAAGAGAATTTGCGGGTTGCGATCGCAACCGGGGCCCAGTTCTGCTTTAGCCCCCACACCTCCCTCGATTTGTTAAACCATGGCCGAACGGTTCACATCCCCACCGTGTCGGGAGCCATGACCCCAACGGAAATATTAACCGCTTGGGAGGCCGGTGCCACCAGCGTTAAGGTATTCCCCATCAAGGCCTTTGGCGGAGCCACCTATCTCGAATGTTTACAGGGTCCCATGGGACATATTCCCCTCATTCCTTCAGGGGGAGTCACCGTTGAAAATGCAGCGGATTTATTAGCAGCTGGGGCCACGGCCGTGGGTATTTCCAGTGGCTTATTTGAAGATGGACATGTGCGTCACCAAGACTGGCGAGGGATTCAGCAGCGGGCGGTCCAACTCCTCAAATCCATTGATTCGATGACCCTAGCTGCCGAGTTTA
Source organism: Leptothoe sp. PORK10 BA2 (assembly GCF_034932105.1). Taxonomy (NCBI): domain Bacteria; kingdom Bacillati; phylum Cyanobacteriota; class Cyanophyceae; order Nodosilineales; family Cymatolegaceae; genus Leptothoe; species Leptothoe sp. PORK10 BA2. The sequence goes on from NZ_JAYGIG010000007.1 coordinate 6,611, forward strand.
AAAGCTTCAACAAAGAGCCCGTAGATCATGCCCAATTTAAATGAGTTGAGCATTTCAGGTAGCACCGTGCGCTGATCTTGGACTCGTGACCGGTGATGGACCCAGCTAATCAGCTCCACCATAGCCACTAAAATGGCGGCGATCACAATATCCACTTCGGCTGTTTGACCCGACGTAGATGCAATGGCCGTGGCAAAAAAATTGCCAAACAGTAAACTGATGACGGCTAAAGAAATCCGTCGCCAAGGGTTAAAAACCCATTGGCTAAAGCGGCGGCTTGCTTGCTCCACTAACGTGTTTAACCGAGTCCGTTGCATAGGCGCTAATGATCCTTTAATCCAAACCCGGCCTATAGATCCGCCCTCACAGCCGTACGTAGACCATAGGCACTATTTACAGGCTGTCCTGACAGTTGGGATGAATGCCCCCCTGGGTACAAATGTAGTTTAACTGGCGGCTATCCAAGTTGCGCGCCCGGCTAAAATTGACGCCCCGCAGATGGTTGCCTGAACTCAACTGGGCGTTGGGGGTAATAAAACTGTTATTAACATTGGCGCCGTCATGGAAGATGGCACCAGCCAAGTCGGCATCGGTCAGGTTTACCCCGGTCAGCTGGGCCTGCCTCAGATCAGTATCTCGCAAATTCGCCTGTCTCAAATCCGCCTGACTAAAGTTGACACTGTCCAGGTTCGCCCCTTGAAAATTAGCCCTGGTCAGGCTGGTTTGGCTAAAATCTGCGCCAATCAAGTTGGCCCCCACCCAGTCTGACTGGGGTAGGGTTGCTTCAGTCCAACTGCTGTGGGCCGCTTCAACTCGATTGAGTCTGGCTTGGGTAAAGTCGGCTCCGTTAAAGACTGCCTGGGTCAGATCCGCTCCCACCAAGTTGCTTCCTTGCCAATGACTTTGGGGGGCATGGACATGGACTAGTTGCGCATTGGTCAGTTGGGAGCGCTCAAGATTGCCATAGGCTAAATTGGCATCCTTAAGGTCAGCTTGCCTGAGGTTGGCATTGGTTAGCTGTGCGCCCTGTAAATTGGCTTCCTCCAGGCTGGCGGCCACTAAGATGCTGCCCGTGAAGTCGCTGATCCTGTCGTCATAGGAGTCAGCTCTGCCATCTGCCCCCACATCAAAAAAGCTGGCTCCCGCTAGGTTAGCCTGGCTGAGGTTGGCCCCCTGCCAGCTGGTACCCGCTGCCAGTAACCCCGGCTGAATGAGACGAAAGGTCCGGTGCGCGTCATGGTAATGGCCCAGGTTAATGCGATCTAAGCGGGTGCCGACCAGCTCATTGCTGTGGATGGCTAGGAGCTTTGCGATCGCACCCTGCACCACATGGCGCTGTTCTAGACGGCTGTGGCGAGTGTCGGCATCTAAGGGTTGTTGTAGATCATGCTCGAGGGCGCGGCTCAACGCCAACAGCGGTGACAGGCTATCCAGCCCTTGGCTTACCAGGGCCTGTTGAATAGTGGCTAGGGTTTCTGGTTGAGAGGTTTGACTCAATAGATCGGTCAAATATTGGGCAGTACGGGGGTTTTCCACCTGGCCCAGCATCAAGATGGCCGCGCTATAGTCTCCCCCAGATTGAGCCTGGGCCGAGAGGGCCTGGGCCGTTTGTAAAAAAACATCCTCCTCAGCCTGGGCTTTAGCCGGTGATTGAGTCACTCGACCCAGACCAAAGCCAGCAGCACAGGCCGCCACCATGCCACAGGTCAAGAGCAACCATGAACGTCTTTCCGGTTTAGCTGGTTGATTGACCAAAACTAATCTACCGCCGCCATTTTGCTGGGCTGGTAAAGCCCGAGGGGCTAAAACGATGGAAGTTAGATTTCCCTCGGCTTCCGTCAGCCACCAGTCATCGTCATTGGCGGTTTCACCGTAGAGTTGAACCGCCTCGTTGCCTTCAGATAAGAGCGCATCGCTCCAGGGCGGAGAATACACCAAGGACTCCCCCCGAGCCGGAGACGCGACCCACGGTGGCTCATTCACTAGGGTGTTGTTGTACATGGGTAGGTATCCAGCCGTTGCTATCTCTACCTGGGTTTTGGCTAGACGATCATGCCATGATCGTTTACTGGTTGAGACTGCCGTTGCGCCCTCAACCAGGGCCAGTAGACCCACCATGACTGGAGTCAGCAGGCCCAAGGAAAAATTAGTGGCCAGACTAATCCCCCCGACGATAATTAGGGGTGCACCCCAGCGCCCCAGCTCTCGGAACAAAACCTGGGGCAGCTTAAGCGGTCCACTGGCCGTTGAAATCACCCGAATCCCTAACCATCGCCTGGGCCAAGTCTGACCTGTACGGCCCATCTGTACCAGCTGTCCGCCGGCGATTACCACAGGTGTTATCAGCGCCACGGTCCAGAGAATATTGGTGGCGTAGGGTACGGTACGATGCAGTTGATGGGGCGGTACCTGGGCGATGCGAGCCCAGCCCTTTTGGGCATTGCTGACGAGGGGATTGAGGGCTACTAACCCATCGGCTTGGTTTACCCCCGAGGTTTGCTGATGGGCAGTGTCTTCAGCGATTTCTTCAACGATCGGGGGCAAATGGGGATTCATCAAGGCATATTGCCCTGCTGCCCAAGGCAAAGCAGCACCCATGGCCACCAGACCGACTTCTAGGCTCCAAGCCGCCAAACGTCTACAGCCCAGCCAGGCTGACCGTGTTTTTGGGACCAGCACCATTGAGTTTTGAGCATTCATGATCTGCTGCGCCATTTAGCAACCTTGCTATTTCCAACAACTCCAAGAGTCTTATCCTAATCTGGCGGGGCTAAACCCGTTAATTGTCACTGTCTATTAAATCGTCTGGTCTAGATAATACAGGCTATACAGCAATTCCAGTTGATTAAATATTGATAAACTGGCACATTGCTAATTAGGTTAGCTGTCTGCTGCCACTAGTATTGGCTTATACATTCTCAGTGAATGTGCTTCAGACAAATACCAGTTTTCTCGTAAGGCTACCCTATTAAGTTGCCGAGGCGCTATCCATGAAAAACATTGCTCCTAAGAACATTGCTTCCTTTTTAATTGCTGCCACTGTGGTAGCTGCCCCCACTGCTGCTGTTTATGGTCAGTCAGCCACGGCAATTAGCGGCATGAGCGGTGGTGCTCAAACCTCTGCAGAATGCGGTTTTGTGCCCGCTCAGCCCCATTACTCGTTCACCATTACCCAGCCCACGGCTTCGGTCTCGATTGAGGTTTCCGGCTCCAATGATTACACGCTGCTCATGGTCGGGCCTGATAACAACTCCCGTGAGTGCATCCTAGCCCATGATTTTGATGGTGGTGCCATTCAATCCCGAGGCCTCTATAAGTCCGGTACCTATCGTCTTTATGTGGGTGATATAGATGGTGCCAGTGCGCCGTTTACCCTGACTGTCCAGCAGTAATTTCGAATCTCAAGGTTGATGGTTGATTCTCCACAAAAAGCCCCTGACAATGCTCCGTCATCTGTCAGGGGCTTTTTGTCGAATTAATTCCCTGCTTTGGGTCAATAGTTTCAATTTTGGGGGGTGTTTTTAAGGGTCTGCGGGTGGCAGAACGTCGACATCCACAATGGTGACCTCGTCCGTATCCTCAGCATCAGTCCTGACGGACTCAACATTGATCACATTGACATCAATGGTCCCTTCGGCAGCCGCCCGGGCAAAGATACCATCCTTTGCCTGCAGCTCTACGCCACAGCTAGGGCAGACCATAGGTATGGTGCGGAATCCGGTCAGGGGCTGGGCGCAGGAGGGGCAGGGACCTTCGACCAGATTGCGTCTCAGCCAAAATTGTACGCCTACCACCAAGACGATTGGCACGGCAATTAGCAGGACAACTAGGATTAACAAAGACTTTAATAGCCAACCAACGCCTACGGTGGTCACGAGTCCGAAACCGATGGCTAGGGCGAGCCAGCATCCCATGCCAGAAAAGTTTAACTGTAACTGTCTAAACCCGTTGGGAGCCATACCACCGCCTCCTATGGCCGTTAGATCTATATCTTATAGTGTTGGCCCGTTGTCCTATCCTATGTTCGCAGTTTACTTTGGGATTGATGAAGATCCTCGGTTTTAACTGTGGAAGCGTTTTCTAATAGCAGCTGTAGCTGGTGGGCCAAAGCCGTTTTGCTGAATTTAGCTAAGGTTTGTTCCCGCAACCAGGGACCATCGCAACGGCGATCCTTGCCCTGTAACGCCTCAATACAGGCTGTTGCTACTGCATCCGGATCTCGATGGGGGACACGCCAGCCCAGACGGCCATCCTGTAGCGGATCCGCTGATCCATCGTCGTCCCCCGAAATTACTGAAATACCGCAGGCCATTGCCTCTAGGTACACAATGCCAAAGCCTTCCTGGGAGGGCATAACATACACATTGGCGAGACGATAGTGGTCGACGAGTTCTGCGTTGGGGACAAAGCCTGCAAATATCACCCGCTCGGCTACTCCCAAGTCTTGGGCTAACTGGGCTAACCGGGGCTGATCGTCCCCCCGGCCAATGACCAGATACTTGATGTTGGGACAGGTTTTGACGATCTCGGGCAGTGCTCGGATCGTGACATCTACACCCTTGTAGGGATCGCCTCGCCATAGTCGGGCCACAGTCATCAATACCTGGGCGTCGGTGAGGCCATAGCGCTGCTGTAGTTCGGGGTTTGCGATCGCAGGGGTAAACCCCTGGCCATCAACGGTGCACGGCAGAATATCAATCCGTTCAGCGTCCAATTGATTTGCCTTACAGGCTAGGGTGCGACTATACCGACTAATGGTCCAAATGCTCTCTGCGTTCCTGAGGGCATTCCTTTCCGAGGGTTTTAAGGGAAACCAAACTTCTTTGCCATAGGTAAGCACGGTATAGGGCACCTGGGCTAACCTTGCCAGCTGGCTCACCATGGTCACCAGATTAATATGACCACAAAATAGGCGGCGGGGGCGTTTCAACAGTAGGTGCCATGCTAAAGCCAAGGTCAGACGAATTCTATCGGCCATGGGGTGACCCGACTGGAAACAGTGAAACCTAAAGAGGGCAAAGAATTCGGGAGGGATATCCCTGGGGCGATCGCGCAGCAAAAAAATATCTGCTGCCTGGCTTCCGCTTCGATCGGCATATGCGGTCAGGATGTCCTTGATATAGGATTGAATCCCCCCCTCACAACCAAATACTTCAATAAAAACAAATGTATTGCTTTTCCATGGGTCATGAGCTAATTGCATCAGCAATGCTCCAGTTTAATAAGTATGTCAGTTATGTATGGTACTCAGAATGCCCACCATCCCCATATTAGAAAGCTCTAAACCCAGCAGGTTTAGAGCTTTCTAACTAATATACTTTGCCAATTCCAAAGGAGAGCTAGCCAACTTTACGAGGGTGTGGGGCATTTAACGATGCGCAGACAATTTCGCCCTAAGTCATTCCGTTCATAGTCAACATTGTCAGCCAGCCGACGCATCAAAAACCAACCATAGCCGCCTTCCTTAAGGGTGCCAGGTTTTGGCTCAGTTAGCTGACTGGGATCAAACGGGCCGCCCATATCCCATATTTGCACTTCCAACTTTTCCTGCCAAAGTAGCAGATCTATTTCAATGGGAGTGTCTGTTGGTAGATGGGAATGGGCATGTCTAACAGCATTGGTAAACCCTTCAGCCAAGGCTAAATTAACCTGATCAAAAACGGACTCAAGCCAGGGCAGTTTTGACGCGGCACAAAAACCATCAAACCATTGCTGCACTTGAGTTAAGTCTTCTAGTTTACTTTGAACTATCAACTGATCTTGCTTTAACATGTCCGACTAACCGGCACGTTCGCACCATTAGTTTGCCCGAAATCAAGTGAAAAATCGATAGGTAGACCCAGGATGATGACTATCTTAGTGGTATCTTGACACATCAAAAAGCTTCTTGAAGGTTCGCATACATAAAACGAACTTTCAAGAAGCTAATCAGGACTGCCCTTAGACAAAATAACTAACGTCTAGAAAAGACCTAGGGTTAGGGACGTGTCAATTGGAAGAGCTGCGCCAATACCTAGCCATAGGGTGGCTAGAGTACCAAACAAAAATACCGCTGTTGCTACCGGGCGGCGGAAAGGATTCTGAAACTTATTCACACTTTCAATGAAGGGAATCAGCATCAGGCCAAGGGGAATAGCGGTCTGCAATGCGATTCCCAAAAGCTTGTTAGGTACAACCCGAAGAATTTGAAATGCGGGATAGAGATACCACTCGGGCAGAATCTCAAGAGGGGTGGCAAATGGATTGGCTGGCTCCCCGATCAGGGCCGGATCTAAAACCGCTAGTGACACACAGCAGGCAATGGTGCCCAAAATCACGACGGGAAAGATGTAAAGCAAATCATTTGGCCATGCGGGCTCACCATAGTAGTTGTGGCCCATGCCTTGCTTCAGTTTCTCTCTTAGTTGAGGATCACTGAGGTCAGGCTTTTTGATCGTTGACATAGCTCAAACTGTCTCCTAATTTACCTTTAAACAAAATGGTCGGTCCGGTAAGACCAGCTTAACTCTGAAACCAATTGGAAGCCACATTGGGCAATCAACCAAAATACTTTGGCATGGTCAAGACCCATGAGTAATTGGGCCAGAGCTAAGCTGATGCAATTGCTTACAAAGGACCGGAGATGCCTTGCTTACGAATCATCAAGAAGTGAGTCAACATAAACACAGCCATCAGCCATGGCAGCACAAAGGTGTGCAGGCTGTAGAAGCGAGTCAGCGTAGCTTGGCCAACGCTTTCACCGCCACGAATAAACTCAACCATCAAGCCACCCACAACGGGGATAGCACTAGGAACACCCGATACAATCTTGACCGCCCAGTAGCCAACCTGATCCCAGGGGAGGGAATAGCCGGTGACACCAAAGGACACGGTAACGACAGCCATGATTACACCCGTAACCCAGGTCAACTCACGGGGGTTTTTGAAACCACCTGTGAGGTAAACCCTAAAGACGTGCAGGATCATCATCAGAACCATCATGCTGGCGGACCAACGATGGATAGAGCGAATCAGCCAACCAAAGCTGACATCGGTCATTAGATACTGAACGGAATTGAAAGCTTCTACTACGGTGGGCTTGTAATAGAAGGTCATGGCAAATCCAGTGGCAAACTGGATGACGAAGCAAACCAGGGTAATGCCACCCAAGCAATAGAAGATATTGACATGGGGGGGGACATACTTACTGGAAATATCGTCGGCGAGAGCCTGAATCTCAAGCCGCTCGTTAAACCACTGATAAGCCTTAGAGTCTGTGACTTGCTTAGTAAACATGAAGCGCGGATATATAAAATAGATCTATGCCGTTACTAAAAAATGTAACACAGTGGCCTTTGAGAAACTTCCCATTTAGAAACTTTCCTCGTCGACTAGGACCCCATTTCAGATGGCTTAAAGCCCTGTGAATCAACGAATCGCCTAGAATTATCGGACATTTTGACGGCGGCTAAATATCTCAGCTTCGAGTTAATCTTTCGCTGAGAGTTGGTTACAAAACTTTACCTTTTGCTCGTTGATGATAAGGGGTAATTGAATTCTAGTTACGACGGGGTGGTGATCACAGTATTCTGAGGAAATCGATATGCTGGCTAGATAAGGATGATTTTGGTTGTCCTATCTGGTTGGGCAGAAGGGGATGCTTTTGCTTGAGCAGCGATGATGTTGGAACTGTGGCGAAGAATGAGAAAAACTGGGCGGCTACGCGTAGTTATTTTGAGAGGTATCTGTGCGATATGTATCGCGACGGTTCTGAGTTTGGGACTGGCAAATCCGCCAGCGTTTGCTTTTACAGAGCAGCAAAAGTTGGTGATGGAAGTTTGGCGCATTGTTAATCGGGCCTATGTGGACGAGACCTTTAACCATCAGAACTGGTGGTTTGTCCGTGAAAAGGCGCTTAAGCGTCGTCTGAATACCTGGGAAGATACCTATCAAGAAGCCCAGGCAATGTTGCAGAAGCTGGAGGATCCTTACACCCGGTTTTTGCCCCCGGAGCAGTATCAAAGTTTGCAGACTAATACGTCTGGAGAGCTGCTGGGGGTGGGTTTGCAAATTGCCAAGGATGATAATAATCAGCATTTAAGGGTGATTGCCCCCATTGCCGGTTCTCCGGCAGAGCGGGCGGGGGTATCCCCCAAGGATGAAATTGTTGCCATTAATGGGGTGGCTACCCAATCTTTTTCATTGGATGAAGCGGCCGCCCGCATGCGCGGGCCAGCGGGTACTATTGTCACCCTCAAGATTGAACGGGGCGAGGAGGAGTCATTTGAGGTGAATCTGACCCGTGAGCGGATTAATCTCAATCCTGTGTTTTCTGAATTGCGTTCTGAGGGGAATCAGTCGATTGGTTATATTCGACTTGGGCAGTTTAATGGCAATGCGGTAGAGGATATTCGAGCGGCGATCGCCACCCTAGAGCGGCAGGATGCGGCTGGTTATATTCTGGATCTGCGGAATAATCCGGGTGGATTGTTGCAGGCGGGCATCGAAATCGCTAGACTCTGGCTGGATCAGGGCACCATCGTATACACCGTCAATCGCCAAGGTGTTTTGGATAGCTTTGAGGCTGGCCCCGGAGCCCTGACCCAGGACCCGTTGGTGTTGCTGGTCAATGGGGGGACGGCCAGTGCCAGTGAAATTTTAGCTGGAGCCCTCCAGGACAATGGTCGTGCCCAACTGGTGGGGGAAACCACATTTGGTAAGGGATTGATTCAATCTTTATTTGATTTGCCTCATGGGTCTGGTCTGGCGGTAACGGTGGCTAAGTATGAGACGCCGGATCACCATGACATTAATAAGTTGGGGATCACTCCTGATCGGGTGGTGGAGACTGCGCCCCTTGCCCGTGAGCAGTTTGCCACTAGCGAGGATGGGCAATATGTGGCGGCGGTTGAGGTGTTAATGCAATCGTTGATGTAACCCATGCCATAAGCTGTGCTGCCGAAAACTCGTACGTATCACGATCCGCTCCATGGTGCTATCACCCTAGATAGTGCTAATCGGGTGGAGGCTTTGCTGATTGAACTGATTGATACGTCAGTGTTTCAGCGGCTCAGACGGATTCGTCAGCTGGGGCCAGCTAGCTTGACATTTCATGGTGCGGAAGGGTCCCGCTTTACCCATTCCTTGGGGGTGATGGCCATTGCTAGGCGGGCCTTTGACCGATTAGCGGCGCTCTATCCCGTGCTGGATCAATATCGGGCGGCTGTCCTGTGTGCGGCTTTACTCCATGATGTGGGTCATGGCCCCTTTAGCCACACGGCGGAGGAGGTGTTTGGGGGACACCATGAGCATTGGACTCGGCGGATTCTGGAGAGTGCTCCGGAGGTGCGGAGGCTGTTGGATGGGTTTTCTTCGGATTTGTGGCTTGAAATTGCCCAAATTTACCAACATCAGCATCCGGTGCCCTGTGTGTGGCAGTTGGTGTCGAGTCAGCTGGATTGCGATCGCATCGACTACCTGATGCGGGACAGCTATTTTACGGGGGCGTCCTATGGTCAGTTAGATCTCGATCGCATTCTCCTCGCCCTAGACTATGACCTCGCCAGTCAGCAGCTGATTGTGGCCAAGAAAGGACTGGGGGCCATTGAGCATTATTTAGTGGTGCGTTACTTTATGTACGCTCAAATTTATAACCACCCCAAAAATCTGGTGGCCACCTGGGTATTGGAGCAGACGATCCACCGAGCCCGAAAACTGATGGCGGAGGGTGCCCTAGAAGCCGATGACACCATGGCTGCCTGGCTCAGCCACAGCATTGACGAACTGCCCCTAGACAAGTATTTGGCTCAAGATGACTATGTTTTGCACTATCACCTCCAGCGATGGCAAACCCATGGCGATGGGGTATTAGCAGACCTGTGTCAGCGGTTTGTTAACCGTCGGCTACCCAAGGCAACGGAAATTAGCCACTATACCTATGCCCAGCAAACCGATATTTTAGCGGCCGCCCGTCGCCAAGCCTATGGTTTGGTGCCGGACACCGACATTTACCTGGGCCTGCGCCACACTCGCAATCGAGGCTATACCCTTTACCAGCGAGGTATTAAGCTCAAAATGCCTGGGGAGCTAGTGGCCATCAGTCAGCTGTCGCCCTTGGTCCGAACCCTGATTCAACCCTGCCATCGCACCTGGTTATTGCATCCAGCGGAGCTACCGGTAGCTAAAATTTTGGCAGAATTTAAGTTAGGGGCTGGGGACAGTGAGATAGCTGATGAATTTTGAGGGGACTAACTCAAAGCGGGACGTTTTCCTAAGGATAGTATTCAGGAGTCAGGAGTCAGGAATCAGGGCGTCACTGGCTTCTGGCCCCTGATTCCCCACCTAGCCAGGATTTCCCGGCTTAAGTTGATACCCAATTTTGAGTGGATTTTCTTGGTCTGAGTCCGTAGTTAAACTGGTTAACTCAAAATTCAACCATGGTTAAAGCAGCGCTTGGCTCTTAGCCATGACCTGCAGGTCTAGGTGAGTCAGTTTTTCGTAGGCCTGCTCGATATAGCGTTTACCTCTGAGGAAGCCCGTATTGGCCCCTGGGCAGATGTAGCCCAGGGTCTGGGGGGTGAATTCATCTAATAGGCGTTGGATCTGTTGGAGTTGACGGGGCCAGTGAAAGGTTTTGGAAACCCGTAACGGTGCTGCTCCTCCCTGGCGGGTGGGCAAAATATGGCGGCCCGTGAACAGGATGCCCCCATGGGTTGAGCTGTAGAGACAGGTTGCTCCAGGGGAGTGGCCAGGGGCCCAGAGCAGTCGATGATGGGGGGTTAAAACTAGCTCCCGATGAAATGGGTGGGTCTTAATTTGGGGCAGTAAGTAGGCTTCTTGTTCTTGCACAACGACATCACAGTCAAACCGTGATTGCCAGTCGCGGACACGACTGCTGCCACCGCGATGGGTGATCACTAGCCACCGTATTCCGCCCTGCTGGGCAATAAAGTCTAAATTGGTATCAGTCCAGGCCGGACAATCGACCAAAATATTATGTCTTTCCAGCGCATTATCAGCTGATGCTGCTATATACGTTATTAAATAAGCGGTGCCGCCTAAGGTTTCGCGATTGGGTGAAAAGGCATAGAGTGTTGGATCGATATCAAAGACTGGCTGGGGTAATTTTGGAGCCGATGGGTTGGCTGGGTTGGCTGGAGTAGTTCCGCTAGTTGCGGGGCTGCTGCTGTCCGGGGTTGTTTCTGAGGTAGACACCAATATCTCCGAAGACGTCATTGCGCCTGCCCATTGCCCCTAGCTCGTTGTTCCTAGCCGATGGATCCGCCTGGTATGGTGAATCAGGATGCTAACGGGGGTAGCATTGGGGCCTTATGACATTTGTACTGTTATCGATTTTACTGGGAATCTTGACCTACTGGGTGATTAGCCGTGGTGTGTCCACCATGACTCGTTCGCCTGTTTGGCTGTTGTGGCTGATAGTCATGACGCCGATTTTAGCGCTAACGGTATGGGTGCTACGGTATGGTCGGAATACTCCCCCTAACCTTTCGATTTTAGGGCTATTTGTTATTTGTCCCTTGGTTTATACCTGGGTGGTGCTGTTGGGACGGCGTTCCCCGGCGGAGATAGGGGCGGCGGTGGAAAAACCTCTCCGTCAGGCCCCGCCACCGCCGCCGCCATTAATGGAGCGGGAAGAGGAGGCTCGCCTGCGGGCCTGTTTCCCATGGTCTGTTTACTTTCTGCAAACGATTGAGTGCCGTCAGCAGGTGATGGTTTGTCGGGGACGGCTGAAGGCAACGGCGGCGGTGGCCCATAGTACGGTCCAGCAAAATGTGCGATCGCAATTTGGCGAACAGTTTTTAGTGGTGTTGCAGACAGAGCGGAATGGTCATCCCGTTTTTACCCTGGTGCCTAATCGACCCCCGTCAAACCCATCCCAGGGAAGCGGTTGGCTGTTGTCCTTGGTGTTATTTGTCCTGACCCTGGGGACGACCACCCTAGCCGGGTTGTTATTGGTGGGTGATTTATCCTTCTCGGCTTTGAGAGCGCAGCCGATCATTTTGGTCAAAGGGCTGGGCTACAGTCTGACCGTGATGCTGATTTTGTCGGTGCGGGAGCTGATGCACTACGCCACGGCCCGCCATTACAACATTGCAGCGGCGGCCCCAGTGTTTATTCCAGTGCCCTATTTTCTGGGGACTGTCGGTGCCTTTGTGAGCATCAAATCACCGGCCCCTAACCGTCGGGCGTTGTTTGATCTGGGGTTAACGGGGCCATTGGCAGGATTCATGGTGTCCCTACCCATTTTGATCTGGGGGGTGGCCCATTCCCAGGTGGTGCCTCTGACAGCAGAGTCTGGGCTGTTTAATTTTCAGTCCCTAGATCCCAAGGGCTCAATTTTACTGGCGCTATTGAGTAAATGGGTCTTGGGGGGTAGCTTACAACTGGATCAGGCGCTTGATTTACATTCGGTTGCGATCGCAGGATGTTTAGGGTTGGTATTGACGGCCCTGAATCTTATGCCTGTCGGCCAGCTAGATGGCGGCCACATTGTCCATGCCATGTATGGCCGCTGGGGTGGCGCAGCCATTGGCAACATTGCCCGAGTTTTAGTGGCTGCGATGGCCTTTATTCAATCAGCGTATTTGCTGTGGGCGCTGTTACTGATCTTCATGCCGAGCCGAGACGACCCTGCCCTGGATGATATCAGTGAGCTAGACGGTGTCCGCGATGTTTTGGGGCTAATGGCCATGGCTCTTTTGGTGTTGATTATTCTGCCCATGCCCCAGACCCTGAGTGCGCTGTTATTTTCAACCTGAACTTTAGGGCCTACTTTAAAAGATTCAGTTTTGTGAAAGCCTTGTATACCAAAACCAATGGAACGAGGGCCTATCCTAAAGGCATGCAGCCATGGTTATGGATAGTCAAAATTAGACTAAGGGCTAGGAATCAAGTATGAATTCGTCAATTTTTTCCCTAATCTCTGCAAAAGGATATCTGGGCAGCCGTTACCCCCAGTAAGCCTAAATATAGGCTGAATTACACCGTCATGAAGGTTTTCCATGGGTACCCTAATGCGGTTTCACTAGGTTTCTCGGCATCTGTCTAGCCATCCATTTGTGAAGAACATTTGTCCGTAAGTTCATGATGGTTGTCCGTACTTCGCTTGGAGATGGCTGTAAACGTAAGAGATAGCGTTGAGCAGCCCCCCCATGACATTCTCCCCAGTGCCAAAACCGACCGTCAATTTTTTCACGTCAGCGATACTACTCTTTATTGGTAGCTTTGGCGGTACTCACCTAACTGCAGTAGTTGCCCCCTATTCTCAGTTCAGTGGCCTTGTGGGTTTCCTAATGTTTCCCATTGCCTTTCTAACGGGTATGCGACTGTGGCTCTGGGTTGATCTTCGGATAGAGGATTGTCGGTCATTCGTCACTAAGGCGAGGCACTCTCAAAAAAAGGCCCCTGGGCGTTTTCGAGGAGCCATTAGTTCCTTTGCGTTTGTGCTGACATCGGTGCTGGTATCGATGTTGTCGGGGCTAATTCTTACCCCACCTGCCATGCAAGTTGTGGTTGATCCAGGTTACAAAATGCTCATTACCGGTGGGACGATATACGGCATCATCTGCTGGGCCCTAATTCAGCTAGGTTATTTGCAGTATGGGGATGGTTATCCCACAGATTAACTGTCCTGCTACAGGTCTGGAAAGGTGCCCGGTTTATTCATCCGCTGATTGAGGTATTAACAATACGGATTTAACCGGGCGTTGTATTTTTTGACCCTGTTGATCCAATCGTCCATAGTACGTCCGGGCCTCCTCCCCATTGGCCAACCCTGGAGCGTGTATTGATGATGAGCTGCCGCCATCTAAGTTCAATACTTTTTGCGCACCTAGACTGTGCATAAATTCTGCTAGTTCCGCTAAGGTCATTCCTCCGGCTGGATTAGACTGAGCCACCATGACTCCAATTAGGGTGCCGTCCGACTGAATTCCAATGGCGCTACGGGCGTTTCGCTGCTGACTACCAATCGCGTCCCGGATTAGGGTGCCGTTGTCATAGTCGGTAAATCCCTCCCTTTGTGAGGTGTCATTGGGTAGCAGCTGTGGCCCTGCCCCTAGGGCACTGTGGAGATTGCAGCCCTGGGGAATCGGCGCGTTATGAAAGGTGATGTCGTAGCTAATGTGATCGGCACAGCTATAGCGTCGAAACTCAGAGCGGTTGAGAATTTGCTCCAAATAAATAGCTAGATCCGGATTATCCATTAACCGTTGGTTGTCCTGGGGATCTGCCACTAAGGTGCCATTAATCATGACGAACGAAGTGGTTTGACCATTATTGGGATCAAAAAAGCCTCCATTGAGGATGGCCAATGCGTCTGTTTCAGTGGCAAAGGCTGCCACCGTTTTTAGCTCCTCACTTACAGCCACCTCTACCGGATAATTAGGTGGAATCGTCACCACATGGGCCTGAGCAACGGTGGCACCGTCGTTAGGCCAGTTATATATGGCTACCGTGGGCTTAGGGGTTGCTAAATCTATAGCCTTTGGCCCGGTAGGTTCTGGTTGGGTTGAACATTGGGTCAGACTGAAGCCTAGTCCTATCAGCACCAATAGCTGGAGCCCCAGGCTTTTTTTATCCGGCTGCATTACGCCCGCCGTGCTTGCTTTAATCACGCTTTTATCCGGCTGCATTACGCCCGCCGTGCTGGTTTAATCACTGTCTTTATCCGGCTGCATTACGCCCGCCGTGCTGGTTTAATCACTGTCTTTATCCGGCTGCATTACGCCCGCCGTGCTGGTTTAATCACGTTTTTATCCGGCTGCATTGCGCACGCGTTCGCTGTAGTCTTGAGGGCGCAGTTGTCGAAACCCTTGAAAGGCTATCTGCCGTAGCCCTAGGGGTAAGTAGGATAACACCTTACCTAGCTGTGTTTTAGACGATATGGGGCCGCTGGCTGCGAGTTCTTGAATCAGTTGACGTCCCCGCTGGGCTTCACCTTTTTCAATCAGACGCATCGCCAGAACCTGCTTGAGGGTGCTGAGTTTTACTTGGCGGATGCGTTCTAGTTCAGGGCGCTGGGGGAAGTGATAGCTTTCTAGGCAAAAAATCTTGGCGGATAGAAAATGAATATCTTGTTTCAGACTGGTTTGTCCCCCATGGAAACGATATTCCATCAGCCGCTCAGGGATAAAGTAGCCGGTTTTGCCAGCGGTGGCTAGGCGCACCAATAGGTCAAAGTCTTCACAACCGTCGGCTTCAAATCGCATGAAGTCTACGTCTTTCAGGCAAGCTTTGCGAAACAGGGTGGACCCGACCTGTAAACTTTGGTGGACAAAGGTTTCCTGGAGTAAATCCTGGATCATGGCCTCTGCTAACCGGTCTTTGCCCCATTTAGCAGAGTTGGCGGCGGTGGCCATTTCATCCCGTTCGTTGCGGGCATTGATTACCCAGTGATCGGTACAGACAAAATCTATCTGGGGTTGGGCTGCCATAATGGCCACCGTGCGCTCTAAAAATGTAGCGGTCAAGGCATCATCGTCATCGAATTTGATGAAATAGTCTCCCTTGGCGGCGTCATAGCCTGAACGCATGTTGCGACTGCGTTGAATATTTTGGGGATGGCGGATGTAGTTAATGCGTGGATCGTCCCACTGGGCGACAACCTCGGCTGTATTGTCAGGAGAGGCGTCGTCACAGATCAGGAGCTCAAAGTCGCCAAAGGTTTGATTTAGGACACTATTGACGGCATAGGGCAGAATGTGGGCCCGATTGTAGGTAGGAATACAAATACTGACTTTAGGCACGGCACTATTCATTATCTATAGGGTTTATATGGATTATGTATGGGGTATGAATAATCTGGATGTTGCTGATGTGGCCTCTGATTTAATCTGAAGGCTCTTGGTATCAGCTGTTTCTTGCCGATGGAGGCATCTCATGAATCAGCAACGGTATAATCTGTAGCTCGGTTCTGTGTCGGTTGGGTAAACGAGTGATCTCCCTAATCCAAAGTTTAAGGGGGATTTAGAACTCGTTTGACTGTAGGTAAGGATTGCATAAAGATCTCTACCTCCAGGGTGTTGGCTTGATTGGAACTGCCAAAATTGATGGGTTACTGGAGAACCCATGGTTCGATGGGTAGTTGGATCGATAGGGGGATGAACCCTGGTCGTTGTTCAGAATGGTCGTTGTCAAGAACGGTCGTTGTCAAGAACGGTCGTTTTACTGGATGTGAAACTATAGGTTTCAACTTGGACCTGGTTTATATGTTAGTTCTCGACGGATTGGTGGCAAAACTACCTGTAGATGTCGCTGTAGATTGAGTTGAGTGCCGATGCCCCAAGCTTCTATGGTTGCCAACGAAATACCTCCCCAGGCCACAACATTTTTCCCGACGGTGTCGGTAATTGTGCCGATCTATAATGGCGAAACTGATTTGCCTGGACTGATTCAGTGTCTCCTAGGTCAAACCTATCCGGCGGAACGGGTGGAATATTTGCTGGTGGATAATGGTAGTTGCGATCGCACCCCCCACATCCTCCAGGAGTCCGTCGTCCAGGCCCAGTCCGCTGGACTCACCTTCAAGCACCTGAGTGAAACCCACATCCAAAGTGCTTATGCCGCCCGCAATACCGGCATCCGCGCCGCGACGGGGGAAATTTTAGCCTTTACCGATGCCGACTGTTATCCCGCCGCTACCTGGCTGGAGTCCCTAGTGCAGGGCTTTCAAGACAGCGAGGTGGGATTATGTGTGGGAGAAGTGACGGCGCTACCTGGCAACACCTGGCTGGAGCGCTATGCCGAGCGCAAAAACATCATGTCCCAGCGGGACACCCTGGCCCATCCATTTTGTCCCTACGGTCAAACCGCCAATATTGCCATTCGGGCCTGCGCCTTTGAAAAAATCGGTCTTTTTCGTCCCTATCTGACCACTGGCGGCGACGCCGACATTTGCTGGCGGTTACAGCGCGATGGGGGCTGGCAGCTGCACTATGCTGAAACTGCCACGGTGCAGCACCACCACCGCACCTCCTTCAAAGAACTCTACAAACAGTGGTATCGCTACGGACGGTCCAACCGCTATCTGCACCAGATCCATGGCATCAAGCTAACCCGTCCCCTGATGCCCCGCGAGATCCGCTATTCCCTAGCCCGCTGGCTAGTGAAGGAACTGCCAGTCGAATTCATTAAAGTATTGACGGGTAAAGCTGAGCCGATTGATTTAGCCATGACCCCCATTAGTCTTTACTGCTTTCGCGCCCGCACCCGAGGCCAGCGAGAATCCCAATTGCCAGAAAACGCCAAGGAAATCGCCCGGTTAGACAACGATTAAGTTCCCATCCCCTGAATCCCCATGCGTCTGCTTGTTCTTTCCCTCAATACGTTTCCTTATCCCCCGAGCCACGGCGCTGCTGAGGTCCGCACCTTTAACCTCCTGAGGCAGATTGGTCCGCTCCACGACATTACCCTGGTGGCCCATGCTACCCCCAATGCCACTGAGGAAAATATCCAGACGTTGAAAACCTGGGTCAAGGAAATTAAAATCTTTCCCGTACCTGACCAGCAAAAAACGCATCAGGATCGAAATCCCCTAAAGCAGGCCTTGCGTCTGGCCCAGTTTGTGATTACCGGCACCCCCCCTAGTGTCACCTTTCGGTTTTCCCCGGAGGTGTATACCTGGGTCACGCAGCAGGTGGACGCTGGTAACTACGATGCGGTGATATGTGAGCACGGTGTCAATGAGATGTACGTCCACCCTAAGTTGCGCCAGCAGGTAAAAACTGTGGCGGATATCCATAGCTCTGTCTATGGCTGGGTGTTTGATCATCTAGAGGCTGGAGCCTCAGAAAATCCATGGCGCGATCGGCTGTACCTGCCCCTGTTGGCCCGCTACGAAAAGCGATATTGCGCCAAATTCACCCATATTGTGGCCACCACCCCGGACGATCGAGCCCATCTACGGCGGCTGGTGCCCGATGCCAATATCACCATCGTGTCCACAGGGGTGGATCTAGACACCTCTCCCTATCGCTCCCATGACCCCGGCGGTCAGTCCCTAATTTTTATTGGGGCCATGGATTCGTCCCACAACATTGATGCGGCTTGCTACCTGGCACGGGAAATTTTTCCTCTGGTGAAACAGCGCTATCCAGAGGCGACGTTGAGTCTGGTGGGGACTCGCCCGGTACCAGCGGTGAAGGCGCTGGATGATATCCCCGGTGTGACCGTCACCGGGCGGGTGCCTTCGATTACGGACTGTTTACAGCGCTCAACCATCAGTGTGGTGCCACTCCGGGCGGGCCTGGGCATTAAAACCAAAACCCTGGAGTCCATGGCGGTGGGGGTGCCGGTGGTGGCTAGCGATCGCGGTCTTGAGGGGATGGAGGTGGATATCGAGGGGGTGCCCCTGCGGGCATTGCGGGCCAATCAACCTGAGGATTATGTAAAGGCCATTGGTCGGTTGTTTGAAGATACAGCCCTGCGGCAGCAGCTCTCCGAAAATGCCCGTCAAATGATTGAAGCTGAATTTACTTGGGAGTACCTCGGTCAACGTTACGCCCAGGTGCTATCCTCCTAGGCACTATCATCAGGCTAGAGTCCAGCCAGTCTAGTCCCTTTAGCTTAGTTCTGCTAGTCAGGATGGTTGATGTCTCTGTTGCAGCATTCCCATGGGTCTGAGCAAATCAAATCCAGCTACCCACTCGGTAAAACTCTTGGTGAGCTCATCGTCAGGTCGTGTTCCCTGGCGGGTTCTGAGCGGCTTAACCTTGGGGGGTGGGGTCGTTTTGATGGCGGTGGTCATCCTATCAGGGGCCAAGCTGATTGTTGATCCCCATAGTCCCAATTGGTTAAAGCAGGCGTTTCCTGGATTAGCGAATAATTTTGAAGCTGTTCCCCAGACATCGGCTGAAATTCTAGCGGAGATGAAGTCCCAAGGTATTACCCCTGGGGAGCCCATCGCCTGGCCCCGAGTGGACCAGCCCCAAGCCTGGTTCTATCCGATTCTCAGCACGGATGATCGGTCCATTACGGAACTTTGGGTCTATCGGGTGCAGGGGGATCAGCTCCAGCGGGTGGATCAGGTGGCGATTCGGCCCCTGAAGGAATCCTTTATTACGAATCCCCTGGTGGGCAGCGCCTCCCAGGTGGTCAGTATCGAGAGTGATGCCACTCTGACATCGGTCAAACTGATGCCGATTAAGTCAGCCGATGTACCCTGGCTGCTGCTGGAGGGGCAGGGGCGCTATGGCAATACCGTCATTCGCTACGGGCAGATTCTGAGCTATCAGCCGAGTTCCCAACGGATACATCGATTGCTCAATTGGTCGAGCCCGGCAGGGAAATTGCCCCAGTTGCAAACGGCGGAGACTGGAGATCAGCTCCTGATCGATCAAACTGTTGGGCTGCGGCCTAGTTTTTTGCTGTATCAAATCATTTCTAACGATCCGCCCCGGCTCCAGGAGGTGTCTCTTTACCAGTCGGTCTATGCATCAGACGTGGCCACATCTCTCTATGAAAAAGCGCTGCAGTTGGCCCAGGGGGCAGTGTGGTCCCATAGTTTGCAAATGATGCAGTCGGCCAAAGTGGAATTGGGCCCAGACTGGTCCCCCGCTGCCCAAAACCAGCTGCATTTAATTGGGTTACATGCTAAACGTACCCAAGAGCAAACTAAACAGACCTGGTCCAGTCAACAGCAACATATTTGGGCTTATTTAATTGATGGTCAGTGGGAGCAGGCCCTGACTATTCTGGAAAGCAATCCTGAGCTCTATGGCGCTACGCTCAAACGGTTAGAAACGGATTTTGATGCCCTGTGGCGTTCGGTGACCGTACATCTACAGGTGCATCCTAAGGATGTGGCCTCCCAGATCTGGGGGACGTTACTGGTGACGGCCCGCCAGTCACCGGAGGTGGGTAAGGACTGGTTGATGAAAAAAGCTCCTGGGAAGATCACGTTGGAACGGTTGCAGGCGTTGGGCCGCAGTCCGTTGGAGAGCGCGGGTGAAACGATCACGTCTGGGAAAAACCTTGGCCAGGCTGGGACCCAGGCCGCGTCAGCCCCGTTGGCGGCTGCTACCCATCCGGGGCGTTATCTGGGCCTGGTGGGGCAGGCTACTGCGGTGGTGGCACCGGAGGTTGGTTGGTTGCGATCGCAATCCCTACCCACCCCATTGCCAGGACAAACCTGGTATCACATTGACATCCAATTACTCCAAGACAGTGCTGGCTGGGGGCGGCCTCCCAACACCATTACCGCCGCTAATTTTTGGGCCGAGTCCCTATCCCTGCGGCGGCAGCTGCAACTTTTTAATGGCCATCTCCCCGTTGCCGGACTGACTGTTCATGGGGTGAAAACCATGGGCTCTGGCTTAGCCCTATTGGCCATTGGCCCTAAGCTCGAATCCGGGACTGAACCCCAGAATGCCGGACCTGTCCTGGTGACCACGGGCCATGGTCTGCAGTGGTTGCCCACCCTGCCATGGCAAGCGACTCCCCCTGTGGCTAGCCTCCCCAATGCTATTTCCGCCCAAGCGAACGCCGGGGAGACGACAGCCCAAACTATGGCCTCCCCGGCTGACCCGATTCCTGATGCGATCACGTTAATGGTCCATACCATTGGCTCCCAACTGGGTCTCACACCTGGGCAAATGTCTGAACTCTATCCCCATTTGCAATATGCCAGCTTGGACCTGATGGGGGATCCGACTGCGGAAAAACTATTCCACCTGGGCTCCCATGTACCCCCAGGGTTAGCGATTGCCCCAGGTAAAACCATGATATTTTCTGGGGCTGGAGAGCTGCTCTACAGTGATGTCGGCCAGCAACAGTCATTGTTAGCCCTAGCGGCAAAGAGTGCCGATCGACCGGCCACGCTATTGGTGGAACAGGCGGGCCGCTATACGCTGACGGGCTTGTGAGCTAGTTCCTGGGCCAGTAGCTGCTGCACCTCGACAAAGGGCAGCGCTTTACCAAAGAGATAGCCCTGGCCAATGTCACAGCCAGACTTTTGCAGGACTTCTAGCTGTTCAAGGGTTTCAATCCCTTCCACCACCGTTTGCATATTCAGTCCGTCGGCCATGGCCAACAGGCTTTTTAGTAGTACCTGGGTGCGGGGATTGGTCAGAATGTCCTGGACAAACGCCCGGTCAATTTTGAACCCATCCACCTCAAACCGAGTCAGATAGTTGAGGCTGGAGAACCCTGTGCCAAAGTCATCTAGGGATATTTTGAAACCGGCCTGACGACAGCACTGTAACGTTTCTAATGCGACCGGATTCTCCATAAAGACCCGTTCAGTGATTTCCAGTTTGATTTGCGATGGTTGTAGACTGTGTTGCTCGATGACCGTTTGCAATTCCGCTAAGAAATTATTTTCAGCTAGTTGCCGAGGGGCAACGTTGATGCTGACAAACAGGCACCTGTCGGGGCAGATAGTCTGGAACTGAGCCAAATCCCGGCAGGATTGCTGAATCGTCTGTTGACCAATGGGGATAATCAAGGATGTTTCTTCGGCCAGACTCGTAAACTCCCCTGGGGACACATGGCCTCGGGTAGGGCTAAACCATCGGATTAACGCTTCAAAGCCGAGGATTTGTCGGGTTTGAATGTTCACCAGGGGCTGATAGTGGGGCCGGAGTTGCTGATTGACCAGGGCTGCCTGCAGTTCCGATTCAAGGCGCATTTTATCGAGCACTTGGTCATTGTCGGCCACCGACTGGGAGGGTAGTCCGGTGGGGATATTGGCGGCTGTGGATGAGGTCACCTGGGGGGTGCTACGGATCCGATGGAGCAAGGTCTTCACCAACAGCTGCACTACGGGGTCCGCATCCTGCACTCGTTCCGAAATTTGTCGACTAGAAATGGCAACACAGACGGTCTCTTCGAGGGCCCTAGCCGATGCTGAGCGGGGGGCTGTATCCATCACGGCCATTTCTCCCAGCACATCGCCACTGGTCAATATACGTAGGGGGAAGGGTTGACCATCGATGGTGATGGCAATTTCTACCCTCCCTGACTCAATGATGTAGGCTGAATCTCCGGGGTCTCCCTCAGAGAAAATAGTCTCACCTGTTTGAAAGCGCTTCAGCGCAGAGGCAGAACTCCAGTTAGACATTGGTGTCTTAACCCAGTGAACAACAAAATTAACTAGTAAAAATCACGGGGATGCACAGTCAAAAGACACATCTCATCCTCAATTGGTTTCCCTGATATCTACATGTTCTGTCTAGTGACTACGGGAAACTACTGAAGTTTTAGGGAATAGATGTTTAGAAAGCCTAGATCTGGCTCAAGATCTTGACCAAGCATCGTTAAAACGATTGGACAAACGCCATCTTGGGCACCAGGTGGGATTGACCCTCTTTAATCCGAAATACCCCAATGCCTAGAAATGGGCAGGTGTCGGTCATCACCCGCAGGGGCTGTTCCAGTTCAAGGGTGGGAACCATGGGCAAACGCTGTCCCTGACACCAGCGACGGCCGACTTCAGGGGAGAGCACTATTTGGGGTAAATGTGCCATGGCTACAGTCGGGGCAATCAGTTCAACCTGTTCTGGCTGCTCAGATAATGTCTCCAGAGAAATACTGGTGTCTAATGTAAATCCGCTGCTTTGGGTGCGAATTAGGGAGGCTAAGGTGCCGCCTACCTCCAGGAGCGCGCCCAGATCCCTGGCAATGGAGCGGATGTAGGTACCGGCTCCACAGGTAATATCTAGGGTGATTTGGGGCGTATCCCCCGGTTGCCAATGGACCACATCAATTTGGTGAATAACGACCTGGCGGCTTGGAATATCCACTGCTTTAGTCATGCCCTGACGGGCCAAGTCATAAAGCCGCCGACCGTCAACATGTACCGCGCTGTAGAGTGGGGGGATTTGCTGAATGGTGCCTTGGAACTGCTCTAAATGCTTGGTGATGGCCGCCGGGGTCAGATGGGCTGCCGGGGTGTGGGTGAGGATAGTGCCGTCGAGGTCGTCCGTATCTGTGGTGGTGCCCAGCTGCACCACGGCACGATAGGCCTTATCGCTAGGGAGATAAGGCAACAGGCGAGTGGCGCGACCCACCGCCATGGGCAGGACACCAGTGGCTGCCGGGTCTAGGGTGCCAGCATGGCCAATTTTTTTGGTGTTGAGTAGGCGGCGTAGTTTGGCTACACAGTCATGGGATGTCCAGCCAGCAGGTTTATGGAGGTTTACAAAACCATCAGGCATGGTTGGTCGCAGGGAATGGCTGGGGGGCAGGATGAGGGAACCGGATTAAGAAATAGGATTAATCAAAGTCATCCTATCAGGGCGATGGGGGGGGCGGGGCCGAAAATGCGGGGGGGCGGGTTTCATCTAGCAGCACCTCTGGAGTAACAGGTGCTGGATTGGCGAGCTCTGCTCCGGTTAGAGCCTCGGGGGAGATAATTTCGTCGGCTGCTGCCCGGGGTGGTCCACCGAGCTGATCTGCTAAGGCGGGACCGGTGAGGCTTTGGACGAGGCTGAGTTTGATCGGGTCTTGGTTGAGCTGGGCGATGCCGTCGGCGGTCAGCAGTGCCCCATAGGTACTGTTTCCTGTCAAGTGCTGGGTTAAGAATGCCAGGCTGGATGCGGCGAGGTAAGTTTGGGCTAGCTCGGGAGCCGGGCCAATAATTTCTGGGGGGAGGTCAAAGGATTCGCTACCGGTTGCTGTCATGGCAATGGTGGAAAAGTGGGTGCCCTGGCGCATGAGCAGGAGGTAGCGCTCGGGATGGGTGAGCCAGGTAAAGGGCACCAGCTGTTCTTGGAGGGCGGGAGCGACGGTATCAGCGCCGCTGGATACCAGCATGGTTGGTGTGGTCACTTGGCCCAGGCTTTCTTCGCCAAAGATCACGCTGGTGATGGGATTGATTGCGATCGCAGCCCTCACCCGCCCATCCTGTAATGACAGGGTCGTCTCAGGGGATTCAGCCAACTGACTGGCCTGACATTGCAGTAGCAATGACGCATTCAACGATAGGGACCCGGGAGGACAGCTTGCCTGCAGCACCTCAAAATCCAGGCTGGCACCGGCTAAGGCCAAGGCCGTATAGCCCCCAAATGACTGACCTACGATGCCGACTTGGGCAAAATTAATCAAATTACGATACTGGGTGGCCTCCCGCTCTAAATAGTTAAGCAGGGCCGAAATCCCCTGGGGCCGCTCAAGAAATTCTTCGTTAGGGATCACATCAGCCGACTTGCCCACCAGTAGGGCGTTAATTTGCGCCGCGTTACTCCCGGGGTGTTCCACATTCAGCACCAAAAAACCATGGGAGGCCAAATGCTCGCCCAGATAGGCATAGGACGTGCGGTCACTACCTAAGCCATGGGAAATAATCACCGTGGGGCGGTTGGGTTGGCGCTGGCCCTGCAGCGTTGGCAGATAGACATCAGCTGGGATGGGAGCATTGCTAGCCAATGTTTGGCGCTCTACCTGAAAACGTCCAGGCCGTTGAGCTTGAAGGGCTAAGGCCCGTAGCCTTGCTTGCTCCATCTCGGATAATGCCACTGTCGGAGCACCTAGCCGCTCTAGTAAATCAATCGATGCTTCTGTTTCATAGATGGCCCGGTTAATCTCGCGCAGCAGCCCCAAACCTCGATCTAACTCAATCCGCATTTCCGAGGAGGGAAAATTACGCAATGTATTCAACAGGGTCAGACCTTCATCCTGATCGGATACCGCCACCAACAGTGCCCCTCGCAGTGCTCGCAAATCGCTGCGCCGGGCCTCTGTGCGAATAAAGTCAGCGGCAATATTCAGGAGGTATTCCCCCTGTTTGGTATGGAAAAATCGATCTAACAGCACCACATCCACATCAATGGTGTCGATATCTTGATCTAAACGCCACGTGAGGGCCTGTCTGAGCACATCAACATCGTAGTCATCGGGTAAGAACTGAGCATAGTAGGCCAGATCTTCACTGAGTACCCCATTCTCAGCCAGCTGTTCTAAATCAGCCAGTTCGATGGAGCGTTCCACCGGACCAAAGGCAAACGTGACGCGTTCTGCCCCCTGGCTAGCTGCGGCCGTGGTCAAGATTGTCCCTAAAACTGTCCCCAAGACTGTCCCTACTGACCGGGCTAGCCGTTGAATATCCTTGCTTGCAGCCGATAAGCACAATCGTTTCATAACCTTATATTCGCAGCCAGAAAATGCCCAGAAAATGTCCAGAAAACAAAACCTAAGGGGATGCCGTTTCTTCCAACAACGCTAGCAACTCTTCTTCGCTCAGCTGTTGAATACCCAGCTTTTCAGCCTTAGCCAGCTTTGATCCGGCATCTATACCGACCACAACATAGCTTGTTTTTGCGCTGACTGACCCAGTCACTTTGCCTCCACTGGCCTCAATTTTGGCCTTAGCCTCCCGGCGGCTGAGGGTGGGTAGGGTGCCGGTGAGTACAAATGTTTTGTTCGCCATGGGCAGCTCCGTGGAGGCGACCACCGGAGGTGCACCGGCTAACTGCACCCCTGCTATGTTTAAGCGCTCAATTAGGCGCTGGTTAGCCGATGCTTGAAACCATTCATGGACGGAGTAGGCAATTTCTGGACCAATGCCATACACCGCTTCAATATCCTTTGGTTCTGCCGCTGCCAAACGGTCTGCTGTATAGAATTCCTGGGTCAGCAGCTGGGCATTGACCACCCCCACATGGCGAATGCCCAGACCAAAGAGTACCCGAGACCAAGGTTGTGACTTAGAGGCTTGGATGGCATCGATCAATTTCTGGGCCAGTTGCTGCCCCATGCGTTCCAGGGGCAGGAGGTCCTCGACGGTCAAATCATATAGATCGGCCACGGAGCTAACTAGCCGTTGTGCTAAGAGCTGCTGCACCCATTTTTCCCCCAGCCCACCGATGTCCAGGGCTTGACGACTGGTCCAGTGGATGAGATCCCCTCGCACAATGGCCGGGCAGGTGGGATTGATACATCGGGTCACCGCCTCATCTGCCGGTCTGACTAAGGCTGCACCACATTCAGGGCAGTGGGTGGGCAGCTGACAGGGTTCGGCTCCCTGGGGTCTGAGGTCCGTTAATACCCGCACTATCTCAGGAATAATTTCCCCGGCTTTGCGGACGATGACGGTGTCCCCCTTGTGGAGGTTGAGTTCAGCGATCCGATCGGCGTTGTGCAGGGTGGCCCGCGAAACGGTCGTTCCCGCCAGCTGCACGGGGGCTAATTCGGCCACTGGTGTGACCGCCCCCGTGCGGCCAATTTGTACCGTCATGTCCCGCAAAATGGTCGGGGCTTCTTCGGCCGGATATTTCAGGGCAATGGCCCAGCGAGGAAATTTTTGGGTAAACCCTAGGCGCTCCTGTAAAGCCAGATCGTTCAGTTTAACCACCACCCCATCGGTGAGGTAGGGGAGCTGGGTGCGGGCTTGGTCCCAATAGTTGTAAAACTGGGCCACATCTTCTGTTTTGGGACAAAGTTGGCAATTGGGATTGACCTTAAATCCAAGGGTTTGTAGGGTCTTTAGGGAATCTTCCTGGGTTTGGGGGGAGGACAGACCACCCGTGCCTTCGGGTAAAAGGAGCGTATAGGCAAAAAAGTCGAGGCGGCGCTGGGCCACCACCTTAGAGTCCAGCTGGCGCAGGGTGCCAGCCGCTGCGTTTCGGGGGTTGGCAAAGGGGGCTTCCTCCTTTGCTTGGCGTTCAGCGTTAATGCGCTTAAACACATCGTTGGGGATAAAGGCCTCCCCCCTCACTTCCACCCGTGGGGGAGGAGGCTCGATTTGGAGCCGTAGGGGAATGGAGCGAATGGTGCGCACATTGGGGGTGATGTCTTCGCCGCTGATGCCGTCGCCGCGAGTCACCCCGCGAGTGAGGAGACCATTTTCATAGGTCAGGGCTAGGGCATTGCCATCAATCTTTAGTTCAGCCACAACCGGGGCCGATTCTATATCAGGTGTTTGTCGCTGCCAGCGAGTTTCCCACTGGCGATATTCGTCAATATCAAAGGCATTTTCCAAACTGTAGAGCGGAATATTGTGCTCTAGGGCCGTGAACTGACTGGCCGGTTGTTCCCCCACCCGCTGGGTAGGGCTATCGGGGGTAACAAGGGCGGGATGCTGTTCCTCTAAATCTTGCAGTTCGCGATAGAGCCGGTCGTAAACTTCGTCAGGTAGGTCAGGGGCATCCAGCACGTGGTAGGCATAGCTAGCTTTTTGCAGTTGAGATCGCAGCTCTTTTGCCCGCTGGCGCAAATTTTCTGGAACTGTTTCTGCCATACCGTTAGGATGCTGAATTGATATTGATTTAAGAAACTGGGGTGGGCCTGGATGGGCACATTGAATTCTACCCGAGGAAAGCCTTCAGCAGCCATGGGCGGCGCAATCTCCTGAAGGCTTTCGGCGATCGCCTATGGACTTATACAAGCATGGTTATACGGTGGTTATATAACCATGGGTATACAAGGTAGTTTGTGATCATTTTTCCGAAACTGGATGCCCGCCTCTGGATTTTGGCGGCGGGCCGCTTGCTATCCCATCTGGGGATTGGGTTTACCCTGTTCTATGCGCCGCTTTTTTTTGCGGATGATGTGGGTCTTTCGGCCACGGCCATTGGGTTGGGATTGGGCAGCCAGTCCTTGTCGGGGATGGTGGGTCGTTTTGCCGGGGGCTCCATGGCGGATTCACCTCGCTGGGGCCGACGGCGCACCCTGTTGCTATCTGCCGCCATTTCCGCCGTGGCCGATGGGTGTTTTGTGGTCACCCATGACTTTGGGGGCTTTGTGTTGGCTAATTTGTGCATGGGCCTGGGGGTGGGTCTGTACTGGCCCGCTAGTGAGGCCGTAGTGGCCGATCTCACCACTGGGGCAAATCGCAATGAAGCCTTTGCCCTGACCCGTTTGGCGGATAACCTCGGCCTGAGCCTGGGGGTGGTGCTAGGGGGGGCGGTGATTGCGGTGTTTCAAGCCTATCGAGTGCTTTTTGCCCTGGATGGCCTGACGTTTATGGTGTTTTATGCCATCGTGGCGGTGGCCATTGGGGAGACCCTGGGTACAACGAATCCTGTGGGGACTTTTTGGCAGGGTTGGCGCAGGGCGGTTTGCGATCGCACCCTACAAATTTACGTTGTCGTCAACTGTCTGTTTACCCTCTATATCTCCCAGTCCCACAGCACCCTGCCCCTCTACCTCAACCGTTTTACCACCCTCGATAATCACGCTGCAGTAGGGGGCATCTTCACCTGGGCCATTGTGCTCACCGTCCTATGTCAGCTACCCATGGCCCGCTGGCTGAGTCGCTTTGCCCAGCCCCATGCCCTGATGATTTCCC
Source organism: Leptothoe sp. PORK10 BA2 (assembly GCF_034932105.1). Lineage (NCBI taxonomy): Bacteria > Bacillati > Cyanobacteriota > Cyanophyceae > Nodosilineales > Cymatolegaceae > Leptothoe > Leptothoe sp. PORK10 BA2. The sequence continues at coordinate 34,833 of NZ_JAYGIG010000007.1, forward strand.
TCGTCTTTTGGGCCATCACCTTTTTCAGTACTTGGCTGGTGGGGCAGCAGCTGATCAGCCCTACTCTGTTTGTTCTGGTTGGTCTGACCGCCATGGCCCTGGGGACCGTGGCCTACACGCCCATTGCTTCTGCTTTGGTGGTGGGCATCTCACCCCCCGCCCTACGAGGGGTCTATTTATCGATTAATTCCATGTGTTGGGCCGTGGGCTATTTGATCGGTCCTCCCCTGGGCGGCTGGGCCTTAGATCAGGGTGTTGCCCATCAATTTTGGCTGTGGTTAATTGCCAGCACCCTAGGCGGAGGAATGATCCTAGGCTTGCTCCAAGCCCAGTTCCAATTCCAACCGACCAGAATTCCTGACCCGTAAGGAGAGATTGCCTGGAGCCTTGAGACCCTAGGAAACCCTTAAATAGGAATCAAGGGAAAGACTCGTTTCAGGCGCCATCACCGCTTAAATTTCAAGCTGGTTGAGCCAATTCTGCATTCTCTGTGAAGTCACTAAACGTTAGACAAACGCCTTTGTCTGTTTCATTTTTGTTACATCCATAGGAGTGTTTCCAGAGGTCTCAAATCTGCGTGATAGCATACGAAACATAGCTTTTAATCGAATTGGAGAAAAACACCTTGGCACTTCGGGTTGCGGTTGTTGGAGGCGGTCCGGCAGGCTCTTCTGCTGCTGAGACATTAGTAAAAGCAGGTATTGATACCTATCTCTTTGAGCGAAAGTTAGACAATGCTAAGCCCTGTGGCGGAGCCATTCCCCTCTGTATGGTGGATGAGTTCGATTTGCCCCCTGAGATCATTGACCGCCGCGTGCGCAAGATGAAAATGATCTCCCCCTCAAACGTTGAGGTGAATATTGGTAGCACCCTCAAGGATGATGAGTACATTGGCATGTGCCGTCGTGAGGTCTTGGATGGCTTTTTGCGTGAACGGGCTGAAAAACTAGGCGCTAAGGTGATTAACGGCACCGTTCACAAACTGGAGCTCCCTAGCAACGATAAGGATCCCTACACCCTGCACTACGCCGATCATGCCAATGGCACGATCCAAGGTGAAGCCAAGACTCTTCAGGTAGATATGGTGATTGGTGCCGATGGTGCCAACTCCCGCGTGGCTCGGGCGATTGATGCGGGGGACTATAACTATGCGATCGCATTCCAAGAGCGCATCCGCATTCCCGATGACAAGATGGCCTACTACGAAGAACTAGCGGAAATGTACGTCGGTGATGACGTCTCCCCTGACTTCTATGCCTGGGTATTTCCCAAGTATGACCACGTAGCTGTGGGTACTGGCACCATGCGAGTGAACCAAGCAAAAATTAAGCAGCTACAAAAGGGCATTCGCAAGCGGGCGGCCAAACGCCTTGAAGGTGGGACAATTATCAAGGTAGAAGCCCATCCGATTCCTGAGCACCCCAGACCTCGTCGCGTTGTGGGCCGGGTTGCCCTAGTGGGTGATGCCGCCGGTACCGTCACCAAGTCCTCCGGTGAAGGTATTTACTTCGCCGCCAAGTCTGGCCGCATGTGTGCCGAAACCATCGTTGAACTATCCAACCATGGTGAGCGCGCCCTTACCGAGGCAGAACTCAAGACCTACATCCAGCGTTGGGACAAGCAGTACGGCATTACCTATCTGGTATTGGATATTCTGCAGCGGGTGTTCTATCGCTCCGATGCTACTCGCGAAGCCTTCGTTGAGATGTGTTCCGACATAGATGTTCAGAAGCTGACCTTTGATAGCTATCTGTACAAAACCGTTGTCCCTGCTAACCCCATTACCCAAATGAAGATTACCGCCAAGACCATTGGCAGTTTGATTCGCGGCAATGCCCTAGCCCCGGCTGAATACTTCCCCGTTGAACCGGTGGGATCCAGGAAGTAGAATTTCAATCCAAAACAAGTAAAGCCGCCAGTAGAAAGTTATTTCTACTGGCGGCTTTACTTGTCGGTCCTAATAGCCGATCTGACTTGAGTTGGGCTGACTGTGATTACGGCAGGACCTTTGGGAAACAAAAGTCCATTGACCCTATTTCTCTAATCATTAACCCATAAAAAAGCTATTAAAAAAGGAGCCGCCATGGGCTCCCTTTTTTTGTATATTGGCGACGCTGAAATGCCATACCTCCACATGTACAGCGGCAATGAAACTTAAACACTGAGATGTTTTCTCCTAATGTCCGCTTGAATTAATCAAACCCTAGCTAGCTGCACGGTTAGCATAAAGTTGCTCATCCTGGGGCAGCTCTAGACAATAGCCCGCACCATAGACAGTCTTAATAAACTTGGGATGGCGTGGGTCCGGTTCCAATTTGGTTCGCAGATGGCGAATATGTACCCGAATAGTTTCAATGTCGTCGTTCGGGTCATAGCCCCAAACTTCCTTCAGAATTTCACTCGGGGCAACAGTCTGACCATGACGCTGGAGAAGACAGTGCAGTAGCTCAAATTCCAAGTGGGTCAATTTGACAGTGCGCTCAAACCAGATGGCTTCAAACCGCTCCGGAACCAAGGTTAATGGACCATGGTTAAGGATTTCGCTATGCTTTGCAGCCTGGGGAATACGGTCAGTGCGTCGCAGGAGTGCCCTAACCCGGGCCAGCATTTCTTCTAATTCAAAGGGTTTAGTCAGGTAATCATCGGCACCCGCATTAAACCCGTCAACTTTATCTTGGGTTTGGCCCAAGGCGGTTAACATCAAGACCGGGATATCCGCTGTTCGCTCATCGCGGCGAACACGCTGGCAAACGGTGAGGCCGTCTACCTTAGGCAACATCAAGTCAAGCATAATTAGATCGGGTAAGAGCTGCACAGCGAGTGCTTGACCCTTGATCCCGTCCTCAGCTTGACTGACATCATATCCAGCCATTTCCAGGTTAACTGCTACCAGTTCTGAAATAGCCGGATCATCATCTACGACAAGTATACGAGGCATCTTAAAAACAGATATTTTGCTATACGGAACTTAGAACTCACATGCTAGATATGGCCCAATAACCCGCTCCGCCCAAAAACATACGTTAAGAAGGGGAGACAAATTTTATCCCAAATCTATACTATCGCTACAATCCGTTACTCAAACGATACCTTAAGGTTTAATTCACGTTATGGCTGAGGCTGTAGCGGCTGTCTGGTCCTTGTCAGGGCCGTCAAGCCTCTGCTGGAGGGAGATGCATGAAATTTTAACCTCTGGATAAAGAATTTTATTTAATGAAATATTGTGAAAAGATGACCATAAAAAAATAGCCGTAATTCTAAACGGCTATCTAAGCAGTTAACAGGGCAGTTAGCAGTTAATTAATGGATATCTGTCTATGGATTGCCCAAAGCTGATGTATCCACTGCTAGCAATCTAGTTTGATTTTAGGGTTTGATTTCTAACTCCCCAGGTAGGATTCGAACCTACGACCAATCGATTAACAGTCGACCGCTCTACCACTGAGCTACTGAGGATTGTTCAGTTTTACCAATATAGGTAATTGTATAGCAGTTATGCAAGGGGATTCTGAATCTTTCTCGGTAAAGCGTTTGAATCCCTAGGGGCGGTGGGTCTGCCACCTGGATGAACGCGTCATTCCATCAGGTTGGATCTGAGCTTAGCTAGTTTTGCTTGCATGTCTGGATTGAGGGATTTTGATAGGAATCGCTGCTTGGACTGTTTTTGGGGCTTCTGCCGATGTTTTACTGCTTGCTCTGATAGGTGTACGTCCATGCCCAGCTGGGCAGCTGACATCCATTCGGCACCGTACCCAATTACAGTCAGCTGTTGGGCTCGATCAGAGGTCGCTACGATCAGCCGTTTCTCAAATTTACGAATATCGTTACGAAACTTGGCGCAGGAGATTTCTATATAGCTATCGGCGGTTTGGCCAAAGTTGGTGTAGTGAATGGCGAGATGTTGGGTAAACCTCTCGCTGCGATGAGTTTGGGGCTGACCGTAGGCGTCAAACACGAGCAGGGTTTCAAACCCTTGATAGGCACTGTAGTTGGCTAGGGCCTCCGCTAGCTGATTGCGGGCTATGTCCAAACCCTGGTGGTCGCGAAGCTCGATTAATTCTGGCCAGGCACCGATAATGTTATACCCATCGACGAATAAAATTGCCTGGGAGGTAGAACCGGTCATCTTCGGGTGCCTGGGTAATGTATAAGCTAAGTTTAGGTTTCCTTTAGCTTAACGTTCGCTACCTGTGTAACAAGCTGCCCAAGGACTTTTTTAGGGATTTTTTGGGGAATTTTGCTTAGGTTAAATGGAGATTTTTCAGGGCTTGTTTGACTTGTTCGGGGGCACCTTGGCTGGTGACGCGCCCCTGTTCTAGCAAAATGGCGCGATCGCAATAGTCCAACTCCAGCAATCGATGGGTCACCCACAGGGCCGTAATGCCTTGTTTTTTAACGAGATCACGCACCTGGGCCACCAGTTCCAGTTGGCTGTCTGGGTCGAGCAGGGCGGTGGGTTCGTCAAATAGCAGCACCCGACATTGCTGAGCGAGGGCCCCTGCGATCGCAACCCGCTGCTTCTGCCCCCCGCTGAGGGCATAGATGGGCCGTCGCTTGAGGTGTAGCAGATTGACCATGGTGAGGGCCTCATCCACCCGCTTTCGCACCGCTTCATAGGCCATGTTTTCATCCACTAGGCCAAAGGCCACATCTGCCCCCACCGTCGGCATCACCAGCTGGTGATCGGGGTTTTGAAAGACAAACCCCACCGGTCCCTGCAAATGAATTGTGCCCTGGGGTGCATTCAGCAGTCCGGCCAAGAGCTTCAGTAGGGTGGATTTACCGCTGCCGTTGGTACCCAGCAGCATACAAAACTCCCCCCGTTGCACCTCTAGGGAACATCCAGCCAGCACCGATGCCCCTGAATCCCAGCTAAAGTGCAAATCGTCAATTGCGATCGCGCAAGGCTGTTCCATCACTGCAAAATAGCCCAGTACACATCAAACCAGTCCAGCAGACCAGCCAAGTGGTCCAGCAAAAACTAGACCAGTCCTAGTCATTGCCCATGGAAAAAAAGCCAGCTGCCTTACCCGATGACGACGCGCCACCAGACTTTTCATACATCTGTACGGTGGCCAGTTCGCTTACCAATACCGATAGCTTTTTCCCCTCTTGCTTGTCACAGCTCAGTTCAATGACGGTCGGTTGTCCTGTTTTCAACGCATTCATAATAGTTCCATAGGCCTCGTCGGCGGCCTCCAGGGTTTTCTTTTGCACCGACATGGGTAGGGCCGTATGCTTCAGCGAAAGCTCAACTATATACATGGGAAAAATTATCTTTCTGAGGAGTCCGGTCTCTAGTATGTCAAAAATGACCCACAAGTTCAGGCATCAATACTGTAGATAGGGTTTAGATCGGTCGACCAACCGCCAAATCTTAACGGTGGCTATAGCTTTGGGCCCATGGTTTTTAACCTCGCTGATATTAGCCCTGGGCTTTTTTATTCGTTACCTCAGCAATTCTCATTATGAGAATGATTCTCACTCAAATGTCTGATTTCAGTGGCTTCAAATGGCTAGACCCTGCATTCTGTCGTCCAAACGATCAGGAGTAAAAGTCTTTGAAAGCCCTGATTTCAGTACAAATGTTTCAAAATGAGAATTGCTGTCGTTACCTAGGGCGGGCCTCTTTTTCCTAATACCTATGCTATATTTCAGTCAGCACTAAGTGCTCCTGGTACTAAAACCGTTTAGGGATAAGGAGGTGATGCCCATGAGTGACAGTAGTTGTATGCGCATGGGTCTTCAGGTTGATGCAAACCGGCTGTGTGCCGGGGCTGTTCTTTAGAGACAGCTTCATTCTTTTGAAACTGACCCGCTAGAGTTCCTTCCGGCAGTCTGGTTTCAACCTAAGACCCCACTAGACCGCTCCTATCTTTGAAGTTGCTGAGGCGCTTTCCCGATAGGAGCGGATAGTTTTTTAAAGGGGCATCCATAGTAATCATCTTAGTAACCACTTTCTTCATTGCATCTATGTCCGGCCTCCTTTCTGCTGCTGAAATCCAGTCGAAACTCGCTGCATTACCCGACTGGATGCTTGAAGGCAAAACTATTCAAACCACGCTGAGCTTCAAAAATTTTATCGAAGCCGTGGAGTTTATCAATCGGGTTGTGCAACCTGCAGAGGCCACAGGACACCACCCTGACCTCGCTATCTCCTACAACAAGGTCACCATTAGTCTGACTACCCATGACGCAGGCGGGCTAACACGGAAAGATTTTGATATGGCTCAGACTTTATCAGCTTTGATGAAGTAGTAAGGTGACGTGCGATCGCTACACAATTGCTCAACGCTTCAAGCGGGTATCAACTTAAGCCGAAAAATCCTGACTAGGTGGGGAATCAGGGGCCAGAATCCAGAATCCAGTGAATGATTACGGGGATGGGTTCGAGCCGATGCTAGACGTCGTGAAAGTCCAGCATCGACAATTCTGGATAGTCAAAGTGTGGCCATTTAATGGAGACTATCGGGGAGCAAACTTTATTGAATGGGCCATGGATTCATTCCGATGGGTTATTCAATCAAGTTTTACGCCCCAAAGAAGCCAAAGGATTGTCCTGCTCAAAAAGCGATGGGTCGTCGAACGTACCTTTGGTTGGTTGGAACTGGTATCGACGACTGAGTAAGGACTATGAGCATTTACCCGAGTTATCCGAGGCCATGCATGATTTACATCGTCATGATTCGATTCATGCTGATGAGACTGGCGTAATTTTATACACCCCTTTACCTTTTAAAACAGCCTCTTATATATCTAGGTCTTACATACTCAAAAAGCGATGGGTCGTCGAATGTACCTTTGGTTGGTTGGAACTGGTACCGACGACTGAGTAAGGACTATGAGCATTTACCCGAGTCATCCGAGGCCATGCATGATTTACATCGTCATGATTCGATTCATGCTGATGAGACTGGCGTAATTCTATACACCCCTTTACCTTTTAAAACAGCCTCTTATATATCTAGGCCTTACATATTTAATTGAATTTGAATATATAAAACTCATTTCCTTTATCACTTGCTGACAAAAAATCAATATTCCATAAAATTGAAGCCATAAAACTAGTTTTATTAACCCTCAATTAACATTATTTTAATTAATGATTAATCGTTGTTTAAATAGAAACAGACATTACTTTTTTGATTTAGATATGCCTCCTATGTGAGTTAAGAATAAAGAAACTTAAAAGGGTAAATCTTGGTCAGGAAATTATCTAACAGAATTTTTCATAAAGATGGGGTTTGCAGCTCGTTAACCGTAGGCTTGGTTCTTATTTTACTTAATTGAGAATGGAGTCACTTTGAGCGCATCTAGCCTTATTTTTGTCACTTTGGGTGCATCTAGCCTTATTTTCGTCAATTTGTAGGGTGCCTCGAAACACTTAATAATCTTTGTTCGTAAGTGTTTTAGTGGTTTTTGTGGTCAGAAATATAACCCACATAATACGTATGACTTCTGCGAAAAGCTTGGCGAATTTCTATCACTAGCTATAGTCATAGCTAAGATATTTTGATGTCATCCGATCCAAGGGTTTTAACCAACAGTTTGTTTTTCTAAAAGAGCACTGTTGATGCCCCTGTATTAGGTGTGAGAAATAAATAAGTTATGGCTAATTTTTTGAAAGCTTTTCTGGCTAGCCCCATCCTGCTGGGTGCTGCTTTTGCTGGTTCCGCTGTAGCGGCTGAGACTACTGAGACTTTCAGTGTTGATGCCCTGAGCAACCCTGAGTCCATCCAGCTGGCTCAGGTGACTAGTGTTTCCGAGCTATCTGACGTTCTGCCTTCTGACTGGGCCTACACTGCCCTGCAGCGTCTGGTAGAAGAGTACGGTTGTCTTGAGGGCTACCCCGACCGTTCCTTCCGTGGCAACCGTGCCCTGACTCGTTATGAGTTTGCCGCTGGTTTGAACGCTTGTTTGGACGTGATCGTTCAGCTTATCGGTGGTGGTGATGACCTCGACACTATCCGTCGCTTGCAGGAAGAGTTTGCAGCTGAGCTGGCTACCATCCGTGGTCGCGTTGACACTCTAGAAGCTGACGTAGCTGAGCTAGAAGCTAACCAGTTCTCTACCACTACTAAGTTGAAGGGTCAGTTGGACGCTCACTTGGTCATTCCTTTTGATGTAGAAGGTGAACTAGAAGACCAAGACGAAGTTACGTTTGAGTATCGTGGTCGTCTAAACCTAGACACTAGTTTTACTGGCGAAGATCGTCTAAGGACTCGTTTGCAGTTTGGTGACAGCATTAATAGTGCTAACGGCATTCCTGGAAACCTGGCTCGTGATGGTGGTGGTGGTAATAATGTTGTCATTAATGACCTTTACTACAGCTTCCCCATCGGTAGCCGCGTCTCCGCTATTGTTGCTGCCAACGACATTGTTTCTGACGACTTTGTAACCAGCACTATCGTTCCTTTCGATGGTCCTGCTGTAGCTGATTACGGCGGTCCTCAGTTCTACGATCAGCTTGGCGTCGGTGGAGATTCTTTGGGTGTTGGTCTTAACATTTCCCTAACTGACAACATTATTCTTGACCTGGGCTATGCCACTGGTCGCGGTCAAGATGCTACCAAGGGTGTCTTCGACGAGTATGAGTACATTGCCCAGTTGAACTTCCTAACCGATGGTCTGATTGATGCGGCTGTCACCTACATGGACGGTGAGAGCGGCGATGGTAATGGCGAAGAAGCCATCATCGCGGGTCTGTTGAGCCTAGATTTCGGCGGCTTCGTCCTGGGTGGTTACTATGCTGACCAAGATGGCGATGACAGCTACCAGTTCGGTGCGGCTATTCCTAGCTTGCTAGGTGGTGGTGCTGCTGGTGTCTACTACGCCGAGGACTTCGATGACGACAGCGTGATTGAAGGCTACTATTCTGCCAAGATCAACAAGTACTGGACTCTGACTCCTGCGGTGATCTACGGTGATCCTGATGGCGGTGGCAACGATAGCCTCTATGGTGTTATCCGTTCCACTTTCAATTTCTAAGCCCCAGTCTTAGAACAGTCCATGGACTCTATGAAAATCTAGAGCCCATGGACAAACCCCTTTCATCCTAAGAACCCAATCCATTGGATTGGGTTCTTAGGTACTTGACCTTAGTAGGCAATGAAACCCCAGGTTCCTCGTTTCTACTTTTTTCTTTTCAAACCTCAGTAGCTGTCCATAAACCCTAGTAACCCCCTTAGATGGTCTTCTGGGATGTACCAACATTACAGCTGTCACAGCTGAAACTATTTTCAAAAAAAAATAGCAGACCATACAAGATGCCAGCAGAGTAACTCGGTCCTAATTGATTCATTTTTTTGAACATTAAGGTAGCTGAGTTTACTGGTTCTTCCTGGAATGATCTGCTAGCATATTTATCTAGAAGCGTTTGTTGCGTAATTTGCTACGTAATACTGCTTCGTTTACGTGTTTAACCGTATAGATTTCAGCGATTTTGCTGGTGTTCGTCTCGGTTTACTAAGGTGTGAGGAGAAAATTAAAAATGTCTAATCTTTGGAAAGCTTTTCTGGCTAGCCCCATCCTATTGGGCGCTGCTTTTGCTGGTTCCGCTGTAGCGGCTGAGACTGTAGAGACTGTCAGTGTTGATGCCCTGAGCAACCCTGAGTCCATCCAGCTGGCTCAGGTGACTAGTGTTTCCGAGTTATCTGACGTTCTGCCTTCTGACTGGGCCTACACTGCCCTGCAGCGTCTGGTAGAAGAGTACGGTTGTCTTGAGGGCTACCCCGACCGTTCCTTCCGTGGCAACCGTGCCCTGACTCGTTATGAGTTTGCCGCTGGTTTGAACGCTTGTTTGGACGTAATCGTTCAGCTTATCGGTGGTGGTGACGACCTCGACACTATCCGTCGCCTGCAGGAAGAGTTTGCTGCTGAGCTGGCTACCATCCGTGGTCGTGTTGACACCCTAGAAGCTGACGTAGCTGAACTAGAAGCTAACCAGTTCTCTACCACCACTAAGTTGAAGGGTCAGTTAGACGCTCACTTGGTCGTTCCTTTTGATGCAGACGGTGACGACGACGAAGTTACGTTTGAGTATCGTGGTCGTCTAAACCTAGACACTAGCTTTACTGGCGAAGACCGTTTGCGTACTCGTCTGCAGTTTGGTGATAACATCAACGCCCTTGGCGGCGTTCCCGGTGGATTCGCCAACTCTGCTGGTACTGATGATAATGTTGTCATTAATGACCTTTACTACAGCTTCCCCATCGGTAGCCGAATCTCCGCTATCGTTTCTGCTAACAGCACCGTTTCCGATGACTTCGTAACCAGCACTATCGTTCCTTTCGATGGTTCTAGTGTGGCTGATTACGGCGGTCCTCAGTTCTACGATCAGCTTAGCGTCGGTGGAGATTCTTTGGGTGTTGGTTTCAACGTCGCCTTCACTGACAACATTATCCTTGACCTGGGCTATGCCACTGGTCGCGGTCAAGATGCTACCAAGGGTATCTTCGACGAGTATGAGTACATTGCTCAGTTGAACTTCCTAACCGATGGTCTGATTGATGCGGCTGTCACCTACATTGACGGTGAGAGCGGCGATGGTAATGGCGAAGAAGCCATCATCGCAGGTCTGTTGAGCCTAGATTTCGGCGGCTTCGTCCTGGGTGGTTACTATGCTGACCAAGATGGCGATAGCAGCTTCCAGTTTGGTGCGGCTGTTCCTAGCTTCCTGGGTGGTAGTGCTGCTGGTGTGTACTATGCCGAGGACTTCGATAACGACAGTGTGATTGAAGGTTACTATTCTGCCGAAATCAACAAGTACTGGACTCTGACTCCTGCTGTGATCTACGGTGATCTTGATGGTGATGACAACGATAGCCTCTATGGTGTTATCCGTTCCACTTTCAACTTCTAAGTTTCATCGCTTAGGGTTTTAACAAAAAGGCCCCGCATTAGCGGGGCCTTTTTGTTGTTGTGACAAGGGCGACCCTTTGGGGGCCATCCCGTGTGGTTGTTCCGCTGTCTAAGCTTCCACCGGTGTTTTTTCTAGCATTAGTTTGGACCGTTTGAACATTTCAGGAATGTCTACAGGATATTGGCCAGTAAAACAGGCGGAGCAAAATGTGCTGGTGTCTTGCTGGGTGGCTGTCAACATCCCTTCCCAACTTAAGTAGGCTAGGGAATCTACTCCGATGTGGGCTTCAATTTCCTTCACCGATTTGGTAGCGGCAATCAGCTGGTCTTGACTGTCTGTATCAATGCCGTAAAAGCAGGGATGGGTAACCGGTGGCGATGAAATTCGCATATGGACTTCGGTGGCTCCGGCATCCCGGAGGGCTTTGACGATTTTGCCGCTGGTGGTGCCTCGCACAATGGAATCATCCACTAGCAAAATTCGCTTACCTTGCAGCACATCCCGCAGGGGATTTAGTTTAATGCGAATGCCTGCTTCCCGCATTATTTGGGTGGGTTGAATAAAGGTGCGGCCCACGTAGCGGTTTTTGATCAGACCTTCTGCATAGGGAATGCCGGAGGTTTCGGCAAAGCCGATGGCGGCAGGAATGCCTGAGTCAGGGACGGGCATGATCAGGTCCACATCCGCCGATGATTCTTGGGCCAAAATATTGCCCAAACGCTTGCGATAGCTATAGAGGCTTTCCCCGTGGTAGATGCTGTCAGGCCGGGCAAAGTACACCATCTCAAAAATACAGAGGCGGCGTTCGGGCTGGGCCCACTGAACTGATTTAAGACCCGCTTCACTGATCCAGATCAGTTCACCGGGCTGAACGTCACGAATATGGTGGGCATTGACAATGTCTAGGCCACAGGTTTCAGAGGCTACGGCATATTGACCGGGACCATTGTGGGGGTCATCGCCCCCAAAGTAGCCCAGGACCAGGGGGCGGATGCCGTTGGGATCGCGGATGGCTAAGATGCCTTCTGGGGTGGCAATGGTGAGGCTAAAGGCTCCTTCACAGCGCTTACAGGCATCGATAGCTGCAGCTATCCAGTCTTTGCCTTCATTTACGGCATCTGCCATAAATAGGGCAATGAGTTCGGTGTCGGTGGTGGTGAGCAGCGTATGGTTGCGTTTAAGCAGTTCTTCACGCAGCGTACTAGCATTGACCACATTGCCGTTGTGGGCCAGGGCCATGTCCCCAAGACGGGTGTTTACAATGGCTGGCTGGGCATTGGCAACACGGCTAGACCCTGTGGTGGAGTAGCGGTTATGGCCGATGGCCCACTGCCCAGGCAGACGCTGCAACACTTCTTCGTCAAAGACTTGGGACACCAGTCCCATGTCTTTGTGGACGTTAATGGAGCCATGGTCGAAGGTGGCAATGCCAGCGGATTCTTGGCCCCGGTGTTGTAAGGCGTAGAGGCCAAAGTAGCTCAGAGTGGCGACATCGTCGGTAGGGGAAAAGACAGCGAATACGCCACAGGCTTCTTCTGGCTTATCAGGGCGAACATCCACGGCAGAAGGGTGGGAAAAAGTCTTGGGGGGAAGAGGCATCGTGAGTCCACTTAGCGTTAATAACGGCAAAAAGAGGTGACTAAGGTCTATGGGCTTAAGACGCTAGCGGCTTGTGTAACTTGATAGGGGGCTGGGAAAAAGGGGCTTAATATTTTCTTAATCAGTATGATCCTAGCATCCTAAGCAGGATGCTAAGCCATTGCTCTATGAGATTAAGCAGAGTTGTTTAGGCAACTAGGGCTCTTTCTATAGCGTAGTGCCAACCATCGGCCATGGTGGCAATGTCTAAATTGATTAAGGTTTCATGGGGGGATAGTTGGAGGATGAGCTGACTCTCGGCTGTGTTGACGGTGCCGATTTGGCTCCATGGGAGCTTGAGCTGGTGACTGAGGTAGCTTTCCCAAGCGGTTTTGTGGGTGGGGGCTACGGTGACAATAATGCGAGCGCCCCCTTCACCGAAGAGTAGGGTGTCATAGCGTTGGTCTGTGGTATTGGGCACTGTGATGGTGGCTCCAAGGTTGCCGCCGATGGCGGACTCGGCTAGTGCGATCGCAACTCCACCCTCAGCACAGTCATGGGCCGCCGTAATCCAACCCTGACGAATCCCATAGCGACAAGCAGCCTGCACCGCTAGCTCCAGGTCAATGTTCACCTGGGGCGGCTTGCCTGCCACCTGACCATGGATCACCTTCAGATATTCCGATGCCCCCAGGGTCACCGTCCCGTCAGCCCCCTCCCCCAGGGGTGTCCCCAGCAGGTAAATCTGATCGCCGGGATTTTGCCAGCTTTGACCACAAATCTGATCCAGGTCGTCAATCACACCCACCATTCCCACCACAGGGGTGGGATAGATCGGCTGAGGGTTGCCCTCACTATCAACAGTTTCGTTATAGAGCGACACATTGCCACCGGTTACCGGCGTATCAAACCGCCGGCAGCCGTCAGCTAGCCCCCGACAAGCCTCTGCCAGCTGCCAGTAACCCACAGGCTTTTCAGGACTACCAAAATTCAAGTTATCCGTCACCGCAATCGGTTCTGCTCCGACGCAGCTCAGGTTGCGGGCGGCCTCTGCCACCGCCGCCAGTCCCCCCTCATAGGGATTGAGATACACGTAACGGGGATTGCAGTCCGTGGTGGCCGCCACCCCAGAATTACTACTGCTACCGTCATCTCCTTCTAGGGGACGCAATCGTAAAATTGCCGCATCCGCCCCCCCCGGCAGCATCACCGTATTGTTTTGCACCTGGTGGTCATATTGGTGATAGACCCACTGTTTGGACGCAATGGTCGGTGTGCTTAGCAGGGCCAACATCACCTCATTCCATGACTGCTGGTTAATCCCCGCCGTCGAACAATCCCCTAGGCTGCTCTCCTGCCAGGCCCAGGCCGTTTGCACATAGGCCGGGGGCTCTGCCAACACCTCCCGCTCATACAGCGGTGTATTATCCGCCAAGGCCGCCGCTGGTACCTCCGCCGCCACTTCCCCCTGGAATAAAATCCGCACAACGGGCTCTTGGATCACTTCCCCAGCTACCACGGCATGTAGGCCCCAGCGCTCAAAAATATCAATTAATTCCTGCTCGCGGCCCTTGTGCCCCACAAACAGCATGCGTTCCTGGGACTCTGACAACAGATACTCATAGGGCACCATGCCCGTTTCCCGTACCGGTACCTTATCTAGGTCTAGTTCAATCCCCACCCCTCCATTCACAGCCATTTCAGAGGTGGAACAGGTGATACCTGCGGCCCCCATATCCTGAGCTGCCACCACTGCCCCGGTTTTAAACGCTTCTAGACAGGCCTCCACCAGGGATTTTTCTAAAAACGGATCCCCCACTTGGACCGCCGGGCGATCAGCCTCCGACTTATCGGTCAGTTCGGCACTGGCAAAGCTGGCTCCCCCCATGCCATCCCGCCCGGTGGTGGAGCCCACATAGAGCACCGGATTGCCAATGCCCGCCGCGCCAGACTTGACGATGTCTGTGGTTTCCATCAGGCCAATGGCCATGGCATTCACCAGGGGGTTGCCCGCATAGGCGGCATCAAAATAAATTTCCCCCCCTACGGTGGGCACCCCAAAACAGTTGCCATAGTGGGAAATCCCGGAGACGACACCTGAGAAAATTCGCCGCGTGTTGGGGTCATCCAGGGGGCCAAACCGCAATGCGTTCAATGCAGCAATGGGCCGTGCCCCCATGGTAAAGATGTCGCGCAGAATGCCCCCCACCCCGGTGGCAGCCCCTTGAAACGGTTCAACCGCCGACGGGTGATTGTGGGATTCAATCTTAAACACCAGCCGCTGGCCGTGGCCCACGTCGACCACGCCAGCATTTTCCCCCGGCCCCACTAAAATGCGTGGTCCCTCGGTGGGAAACTGTTTGAGCAATGGTCGAGAATTCTTATAACAGCAATGTTCTGACCACATCACCCCGAACATGCCTAGCTCAGCTCGGTTGGGATGACGCCCTAATCGCTGAACAATTTCAGCATATTCGCCTGGTTTTAGCCCCTCAGAAGAAATTTCTTCCTCAGAACACGGAATTTGGGTGGATGCAGTCGTAGACATTAATAGGGATGAGTTGGCGGGGGTGGACAAGGCTTGATTTTAAACCCTCCCACTGCGCATCACTCATCTTGTAAAAAAAAACCGACAGAACTCCCGCGAGTTCTATCGGCTGGTTGTGTGTTCCCTGTAGATGACTCGGCTAGAGTTGAGTCATCCTTAGTATGCTGAATTTACCCAGGGGGGATAGCGATCCAAATCATGGTTAACCTGTGATTCTGATCACATTTGATCACATTTTGCTTGATGTGGATCACTGCTGGCCGTTGGCCGTGAATGGTGACAAGTGGCTACAGGGGGGAACCCTGGCCCCTATCCCATGACTCCCAAGGTATTTTTCCAGGTGAGTTCTTTGCAGAGCACCTGTAATGCCCGTTGCTCATTGTCGTTGAATAGGTCAGAGGTCCCCAGCTCAGTCAGGACTTGCTGGGTCAGCTGGTTGGCAAAGGTGCCGCCGCCGTTCAGCAGATGTCCGTAGTATTTAAACTGAGGCCGGTGCTCAGAGTCCAGGTGGAAGTGATGACGGCTTTGGGTATCCATGGCATACACTGGCGTGTTGACAGGTACGACATGCCGGGGAATTCCATGGTGACCGTAGATGTGACTGCCCTGGTACTCTAAATTGCCCACCAGCACCACATTCAAAAGGGTTTTAGTTTCTTGAATGAGGTCGGGGGTAAACAGGGGGTCGGGGGCACTGGTGAGTTGGGGGCCGCTGTTTAAAAAGGCTGGGTTGAACAGCTGGGAGTTGTAGATGATGCCCACGGCCCAATGTTGCTGATCGGTGTCGAGGGTGACAAACTGCCCAAAGCCGTAATCGTTGACGGCGGGCGGCGCAATTACATCCCGCTCCGTATCCAACTGAATCACATAGTCGCAGTGGGAATTAGATTTCACCACCGTGCCTAGTTTGCAGCCTCGGTGACTTTGTTTAGGGGACACCATACCTAACCTGGGTAAAGGGCGAATTGAGCAGACCTAAACCATGTTCCAGTTGAAACTGGTCAGTTCTCCCACGGTAAAATGACCGTTCTGGATGGGGTTTCGGTTTAAGGATAAAAAATAGGGCAAAGGGAGTAAGATCAAATGTACTCCCTTTGCCCTATTTTTAAACTAAATTCATCCTGGACTCAATGTCTTTAAGGTTTAGTTCTTACTTGGTTATGGACCACTAGTTATTGACCATAGCCAGTGGGTAGGGACCTATGGCTAACTGGCCATGGCCTGAATGATGTAGTCGAAGTAGGGGGCTGCTTCCAACGCTTGGGACTCAGTCAATAGCGCCAGGGACGCATCTTTGAGACATTCAATGGCCGCCACCATGCCAGGTACAGGTACGTTAAGGGCGTTATACATTTCCCTTACGCCTTGAATGCCAATATCTTCAATGGGGTCCTGATTTCCAGCGATGATACCGTAGGTAATTAGCCGTAAATACCAGCCATAGTCCCTTAAGCAAAGGGCCCGTTCCTTTTGGCCAAAGGCATTGCCTCCGGGGGCAATGAAGTCTGGACGGCGACGCCACAGGGCTTTACTGGCCTGATCGACAATCTTTTTCTCATTTTCTGCCAGACTTTGGGCGATGCTCAGGCGCTGGGGGCCCGTCTGGAGATAATCTTGGATGCCTTTGAGCTCGCCGCTGGTAGGATAGCGCAGCTCATCATCGGCATTGAGGATTACTTGGCTAACGACAGACATAGCTTAGTGAATTCGGTGACTCGTAGTAACTTCAGTGTAACGACTCTAGGGCACCGAAGGAAAGAATATCTTGGCCCTACTTAGTCCTGACTTGGAGATTTTTATCTTCTGAATAATAACTGGTTATGGTTCTGGGTCTGAGAGCTATGTTAAGAGAGTTTACAAAGCTACTACCCTGCCTGCGCATGTTGATGGCTTTCAAATGCTGCGGACTTTTAAGATAACTGCGGATTTTAAAAACTACGGACTTGAAGCTGTTGTCCTAGAATTGAAGCCCACCGGTAGCACATACTACCTCGATCTCTTATCCAGGCGGTCCCCATCGCAGACTTCACCATGACTTCACTCGTAAATGCCCCCCATTGGCAGCAGGGACAGGTGATCGACCTGACCATTGATGACTTGAGTAGCAGTGGCGATGGGGTGGGGCGTTGGCAAGAACGGGTGGTGTTTGTGCCCAATGCCGTCCCTGGGGATAAATTGCAGGTCCGGCTGACGCGGGTTAAGCCCACCCATGGCTTTGGTCAATGGCTGACGATACTTGAGCCTTCCCCCCATCGGGTACGTCCAGCTTGCATCGTGGCGGATAAATGTGGGGGTTGTCAGTGGCAGCCGGTCTCCTATGCTCGTCAGCTACAGGCTAAGGAACATCAGGTGCAGTCGGCTCTGATGCGTTTGGGGGGCTTTGTATCGGTTCCCATGGCGCCTATTTTGGGGGCACCCCAGCCCTTGGCCTATCGCAATAAGGCCACCTATCCCCTGGCGCGGGGGGCTGAAGGGGGAGTGAAAGCGGGCTACTACCGGCAGGGGACTCACCAAATTGTGAATTTGAATCGTTGTCCTATTCAGCATGAGGCCCTAAACCCTTTACTGGTGGATGCTAAAGCGGTGATTCAGGCCCGGGCATGGAGCCTATATGACGAGAAAAAACACCAAGGACGTTTGCGGCACCTGGCCTTACGTGTGGGTCACCATACGGGGCAGACATTGCTCACCCTGGTGACGACGGGCCCTTTGCCTGGGGTGGACGAACAGGCGGAGCAGTGGCTATCGGAGCATCCCGATTTGGTGGGGGTGTGCCTTAATGTGAATGGGAAAAAGACGAATGCGGTGTTTGGGGATGAGACTCGTTGTCTGGCGGGGCAGCCCTACTTGGAAGAGACATTTTTGGGGTTGCGGTTACGGATTCAGCCCGCTACGTTCTTTCAGGTGAATACGGCCCAGGCGGAAGCGCTGGTGTCCGTCCTGTTGGAGCAGCTGAATCTGCAGGGGAATGAAACGGTAATTGATGCCTATTGTGGCATTGGCACCCTGTCGTTACCCTTGGCTCGCCATGCGGCCCGTTGCTTAGGGATTGAATCCCAGGCGGAGGCGGTGGCTCAGGCGAGGCAAAATGCGGCGCTGAATGGTTTACAAAATACGGAATTTTTCGTGGGGGCAGTGGAGGATGTGTTGCTGGAAATTAGTCGGCAGCAGCCTGTGGATGTGGTGGTTTTGGACCCTCCTCGGAAGGGTTGCGATCGCACCGTCCTAGACGCCCTGCTAGAGATCAGCCCCGCCCGCATTGTCTACATGAGTTGCAACCCAGCCACCCTGGCCCGAGACTTGAAAGTGCTATGTGACCAGGCCTATGCCCTGACGATGGTCCAACCAGCGGATTTCTTTCCCCAGACCGCCCATGTTGAATGTGTGGCGTTTTTGGAGCAGACTGGCATGGTCGGGGTCAAGGAGCCGCAACCCTAGATGTTTTTTGATAGCCTGACCCTGGAAACCTAGGGAGACCCGTATGAAGTTTAGCGACATCGTGGAGCAGCTCGGGATGGCTGAGACATCGAGCCTGGCATCTCAGCCAGACTTGGATCCTGACATCGTTGGTGTGAGTGCTGTCCAGGACTCACTGCCCGACACCATTAGCTATGTGGAGGGTAAAAAGTTTGCTCACCACATCGAAACCACCGCCAATGCCGCTCTGATTTTGCCCGTTGATGGAGCACTGCAGGCCCAAGCCAGGGAGCGGGGTCTGGCCTGGGTGAGTATGCGGGAGCCCAGGCTAGGGTTTTCCCGTGCGATCGCACTTTTCTATCAACCATTTCACCTCGCCGTTGGCATCCATCCCACCGCCATCATTGACCCCACCGCCACCATCGGCGAGCATGTCGCCATTGGTCCCCACGTCGTCATCCAAGCCGGAGCCACCATTGGTAATAACGTCTGCATCCATCCCCAGGTGGTGGTCTATCCTGGGGCCCAAGTGGGGGCCCACACCACCCTCCACGCCAGCTGCGTCATTCACGAACGGGCCCAAGTGGGAGCCCACTGCGTGATTCACGCCGGAGCCGTGATTGGCTCCGAAGGATTTGGCTTTGTTCCCACCGCCCAAGGCTGGGAAAAAATGCACCAGTCGGGCATCGTCGTCCTAGAGGACCATGTGGAAGTGGGCTGCAATGCAGCGGTGGATCGCCCTGCTGTGGGAGAAACCCGCATTGGCCGCAACAGCAAACTGGACAACTTGGTCCATGTGGCCCACAACTGTCAGCTGGCCGACAACTGTGTCCTCGCCGCCCAGGTGGGCCTAGCCGGTGGAGTGGAGCTAGACTCTCTGGTAGTGCTAGGAGGCCAAGTGGGCGTGGCGAACAATGCCAAGATTGGCCGGGGGGCCCAGGCCGGTTCTAAAGCCGGTCTCCACAGCAATGTGCCCCCTGGGAGCGTCATGATGGGGAGCCCTGCTAGTCCCTATCGCACCTATCTAAAATCCTCAGCCATCTATAATCGACTGCCTGAGATGCACCGCACCCTCAAGCAGCTACAAAAACAAGTGGCTGACCTCGAACAGCAGCTGCTCCAGCTAGAACAGTCCAACCATCAAGAATGATCCCCTAGCTTGATTTCGTTTGCTCTACCGGGCTCAGGAAATGCTTAAATTAGTCTAAAGATTCAGTTTAGAATTGATGACAGGGTTTTCATCCTTATCCATCTCCAGGACTTTTCCCCAGCGGTGGTTTAGTCCCTGGGTTGAGTAGTCCCTTCAGTTTTTTTGTTGCTGAAGTCATAGACCATGCAAGTCAGGCTAGTAGTCTGCCGCGTTATTTTTTCGAAGTTCGAAGTTTTCAGTTTGGTGCGGTCCTAGCCATTCTCCCTAAGAAGCTCACTTTTCCATCAACAAAGGTTGCCCTATGTCTCTCGGATATCTTGCCCTGGTTCTCCACGCTCACCTACCTTTTGTTCGGCACCCAGAGAGTGACTTTGTTCTAGAGGAAGAATGGCTGTTTGAGGCTATTACTGAAACCTACATTCCACTGTTGACCATGTTCAAGGGTCTGAAGCAGGATGGGGTGGATTTCAAAATGACCATGAGCATGACCCCTCCCCTGGTGTCGATGCTCAAGGACCCGCTGCTACAAGAACGCTACGACGAACATCTGACCAACCTGGAGGAACTGACCGAGCGGGAAATTGAACGCAATGAACACAACGGTCACGTCAAGTATTTAGCGGAATATTACGCCAACGAGTTTAACCACACCCGTAACGTGTGGGAGGACCTGAAAGGGGACCTGGTCTCTGGCTTTAAGCAATATGTCGACAGCAATAATCTAGACATCATCACCTGCGGTGCTACCCATGGCTATCTGCCGCTGATGAAAATGTACCCAGAGGCTGTCTGGGCCCAGCTAAAGGTGGCGGTGGAAAGCCACGAAGAAAACTTTGGCCGTGCCCCCACGGGCATTTGGCTACCGGAATGTGCCTACTATGAAGGCTTAGAACGGATGGTGGCCGATGTAGGTCTACGGTACTTCCTCACCGATGGCCATGGCATTCTTTACGCCCGTCCCCGTCCCCGTTTTGGGGCCTATGCACCGATCTACACCGAAACCGGTGCGGCGGCATTTGGTCGTGACCATGAGTCCTCCCAGCAGGTTTGGTCGTCTAAGGTCGGTTATCCAGGCGCTTCAGAATATCGTGAGTTTTATCGTGACTTGGGTTGGGATGCGGACTACGAATACATCAAGCCCTACATCATGCCCAACGGTCAGCGAAAGAACGTGGGTATCAAGTATCACAAGATTACGGGTAAAAATTTAGGTCTGTCAGATAAGGACTTGTACGATCCCTATTGGGCCAAGGAAAAAGCAGCAGAGCATGCGGGTAATTTCATGCACAACCGAGGTCAGCAGATTGCTAACCTCCACGGCATGATGCAGCGTAAGCCCATTGTGGTCTCTCCCTACGATGCTGAGCTCTTTGGCCACTGGTGGTATGAGGGGCCTTGGTTCATTGACTACCTCTTCCGAAAAACTTGGTTCGACCAAGACACCTACGAAATGACCCATCTGGCCGATTATCTGCGGGAAAATCCCACCCAGCAGGTCTGTCGCCCATCCCAGTCGAGTTGGGGCTACAAGGGCTTCCACGAGTATTGGCTGAATGAGACCAATGCCTGGATTTATCCGCACCTGCATAAAGCAGCGGAGCGCATGATCGAGTTGGCCCGGCGTGAACCGGCCGATGAGTTAGAGTGGCGTGCCCTCAACCAGGCGGCCAGGGAGCTGTTACTGGCGCAGTCGTCTGACTGGGCATTTATTATGCGCACGGGCACCATGGTGCCTTATGCTGTGCGGCGTACGCGCTCTCATCTGCTGCGGTTCGACAAGCTGCGGGAGGATATTATGGCGGGTAAAATTGACTCTGGCTGGTTAGAGAAGGTTGAGGAAATTGACAATATCTTCCCCAACGTTAACTATCGGGTATATCGCCCGATGTAGGGCATGGCAGGGGATGACTTAAGAAAAAGCGCCGCTGGATTCAACGGCGCTTTTTTGTGTCTGTGTCCTTAAGTTTTTGCTTGAATCTTTTGGATACTAAGCGACCTGGGCAGGCTCAAACTTGTGGGCATAGTCGTTGAGTAGCTCGTTCATTTGACCTAGGAAGCTATCGCTAGAACGCTTAATGCTTTGGCGTTCAGGGAAGAAGTCAGGGCGGTCCAGGCTATGGGAGATGGCATCCTTAACCTGGTCGGAAATCAGCCCAGCGAGTTCTTCTTGGGCCTTCTCCCGTTGATAGGCAGCCCCTTCTTCGGAGGTGGCATAGAGGGGGGGCAGCCGATTGAGCGCGTAGGCTGCAATATCGCCTAGATCGAGGCTACAGTCATTACTGGCTTCAATTTGAGCAACCCGGGCAATGGCCTCAGTGAGCACCAACTCTTCCATTACATTGATAAATTGCTTGCGGGGAACAGCAACAACTTCGCCAGTTAAGAGCGAGCCCATGAGTCGATCAAGGGCCATATATTCTTCAATAGAAAGTTCCGATGCTGTGTCGCAGATGCGACCAACTTCTGCTTCCATTGCTGGGGTTAAGTAACCATCCTGCAATGCTTGTTCAACAATTTTTTCAATACTGCTCATCCTGTCCAATGGCTCCGTTGCATATCTCTGTAAACAGTTTTAGATGTTGCTGATTGCTTAGTTAAAATGCTGGCTAACTTTCAGGAAACTGGTGAATATGTTCAATGAATGCCCTATTCACCCATGAAAAGATAGCTTTTATCGCATTAGCTCCATTGTTTTGGAAAAACATATTTCCAGAAGCCATGGGTTATAGCAACAATGGACTATACAAATGTCCTAACTAACTAGGAAATTTGTTTTGTCAGCGACTCGCAACCCTTACTAAACCCTGGAAAATGTCTCCGGGGATTGTCTTGGTGTTATTGTTCCCGCAGGTGACGAAGCAAGCACACTAACTGGATAAAAGTACGAGTAACCCATTGATTAAACTTAGTAAGTAAGGGTATAGGTACTGCATTTAAAGGGGTTAATAAATTTGTTTCATGATGAAACCCATACTTTTTAGATGATTGATTGGTATGGTCTATGGCGTATTGTGCTCGGATAAAAATGCATAGTTTAGTTGGTTAAAAAATGTTCGATTTTTAACTCTATATAGAACTCAATTTTATGTTGTTGTACTGGTAGCTAGAAAAACCGGTTCTTAGGAATATCTGGCCGTATTTAGCGGTATTTAGATGACTTTAGGGTAGGTGAAATATATTTGGTGAAATAGGAATATAGCGCCTGTCCGATGGGGCATGGGCAGGCATATTGTTGGATGTCCTGACTGGATGTCCGGATGCTCTGAATAATGGCGCTCATGCCATGGCAAAAACGAAGCCTTTTAGTTGAGGTCAGGCTTCGTCGACGATCAGTAGGGCTTAACTAGAAATTTTGATGTAGGCGATGGCTGCGCGCATGGCAACGACGGTTTGGCCATCTACACTCAGGCAAATCCCATGGGCATCCTGCCAGATAACGATGCCGTTAAAAATATCGCCGGTCATTAGTTTGATCTCAACAGTTTTTTGTTCGCGGATCAGGGTTTGTATTTGACGAACGCTGGGTAAACCTGTATCAAATTCGGTAGCCATGGCGGTTGTGGATAAACGTGGATGAAACAGTAATATAGCTTTGCGCCCATAATGCTTACCATAGGTGATTGCTGAAAGCTATAGATAGCAAAAGCTATGGGCGGCACCATCGGCTTAAAGCCTGTAGTCGATGGCTATAACGTACCCGGTCTATACTATTTCCGGTACACCGTTCACCCATACTCCCTGCCGCCATGGGTCTACCCTTTAGTAAATATCATGGGCTCGGTAACGATTTTATTCTATTGGATAATCGGCATCGGGCCTCTCCCATCCTAACCCCTGGGCAAGCTGTGGAGCTGTGCGATCGCAACCAGGGTATCGGTGCCGACGGGGTAATCTTCGCCTTGCCCGGTGGGCCGGAGACGGACTACACCATGCGCATTTTTAACTCCGACGGCTCAGAGCCGGAGATGTGCGGCAACGGGATTCGCTGTCTAGCAAAATATTTAGTAGCCCTAGAATCCGATGCCGGACATCCTCCCCAAGCACCCCACAGCTATCGAATTCACACCTTAGCCGGAACGATTGTGCCCACCCTCCAGCCCGACGGCCAGATTACGGTGGACATGGGCGAACCGCGTCTGCTAGCTGGGGAAATTCCCACCACCTTGGCCCCCGCTGACGAAAAAGTCATTGACATGGTCCTGACGGTGGCAGACCAGCCCTACCAAGTTACCTGCGTCAGCATGGGGAATCCCCACTGCGTTACCTTTGTGGAGGATCTGACTGCGGTACCCTTGACCACCATTGGACCCCTATTTGAAGCCCACACCATGTTTCCCCAGCGGATTAACGCTGAGTTTATTCAGGTAGTACAACCCGATTATCTGAAAATGTTGGTGTGGGAACGGGGGGCGGGACCCACAATGGCTTGTGGGACGGGGGCCTGTGCCGCCTTCGTCGCTGCGGTACTCAACGGAAAGTGCTGTTTGCCAATGGATGGCAGCAATGACCTGCCCCAACGCAAAGCCACCGTTGAACTACCGGGTGGCCCGCTTCAGATCGAATGGTCCACAATCAACAATCACGTTTATATGACCGGTCCTGCTGTTCGGGTATTTTCGGGTGAAGCCTACTTGTGATTAACTCTACGACTATTGCATTGACCAACGACGATGGCATTGATGCGCCAGGTATTCAAGCCTTGCACCAGGCCCTGATTCATCGTCTGGATCTGTTTGCCGGCATATCCGTCGGGATTGTTGCCCCAGACCAGCATCTCTCTGGCTGTAGTCACCAAATCAATCGTGGTGGCCCCATCTCCGTTGAACAGCGAGTGACACAGCAGTCCCCCATTGGTGGGACCGCCACTGAGGTCGGCCGTGTGACCACCCATCGTTACGCTATCGGTGGGACCCCTGCTGACTGTACCCGCGTGGCCCATCATCTCTATCCCCAGCTAGACTGGGTGCTGTCAGGCATCAATGATGGGGGCAACCTGGGGGCTGATATCCATGTGTCCGGCACCGTTGCTGCTGCCCGAGAAGCAACACTCCTGCGCATTCCAGCCATGGCCATCTCCCATTACAAGTCTAGAAATGCAACTATTGACTGGGATGTGGCGGCTCGCCGGGTGGTTCGAGTGCTCAACGTTTTGATGGAGCGGCCCCTAAACCCAGGGCAGTTTTGGAACGTTAACCTGCCTTCTGTGGACTCGTCTGGGCCCGAACCCGCCATCGTTTTTTGCCCTGTGTGTACCCAACCCCTGCCCACCCCATCTAGCCTGATCTCGGGACAGTTTCGGTATACCGGCACCTATCAAGATCGGCACCGGGATCCCGGTGCCGATGTGGACGTTTGTTTTGGCGGTAATATCAGTGTCAGTCAAATTTCCCTGTGGTGAGACACTGGTGGAGCTGTTGGCTGACGTTGCCCATGGGCAGGCCCGAATGAAGCCTTGGCTGAGATGTCCCTAGTGAGCAGCTTCTACCGTATGGGAATAGACTGTATTTTCTGTAGAATAGTTTGCCAATTGCAGTAGTTCCCAAGGTTTAGGCACCCCGTCCATGGAGAAATTTAGTAATGGCCTGACGCTTTTCTTCAGCCTTTTGGTGGAGGCCATTCCCTTTTTATTAATTGGTGTGGCGTTTTCCAGTCTGCTGTTGTTCTTTGTGAATGAACGCGCGCTGATCAAGTTTTTACCTAAGACTCCATTGTTGGGGGCTTTAGCAGGTAGCCTCATGGGGGTATTCTTTCCGGTTTGTGAATGTGGCAATGTGCCTGTGGCCCGGCGACTAATTTTGCAAGGGGCTCCCACTTCAGTGTCCATCGGTTTTTTGCTGGCGGCTCCCACCGTTAACCCGGTCGTATTTTGGGCCACCTGGATAGCCTTTCGCGATCAGCCTGAAATGGTGTTCCTGAGGGTCGGGTTTACCCTGTTGATTGCCGTTACCATTGCCTGGGTCTTTAGCCATCAGCGAGATATGCGACCCCTGCTTCAGGCATCGGTGGCGCGGCAAATGCCCAAGCTGCATCCACCTGTTGCCCCCGTCAATCCGCTGCTGCGCTCAGGCACGTTTCTGATACAGGCCGATGGGACTACCCTCAAGCTAGATGACCCGGCGGCCCAATCCTTGCTGGCCAGTACCCCATCCCAGCCGATGGCCATTAAGCTACAGCTGGCCATCGACAACATGGTTCAGGAGCTTAAGGAACTGGGGGCTGTGTTGGTCATGGGCAGCGCCATTGCCGCCTTTGTGCAAGTGGCTGCGCCGAGGGAATGGATTTTGGCCCTGGGGCAAAACTTTGTTACTTCAATTTTAGCTATGATGCTGCTGGCGGCGGTG
The DNA here is from genome assembly GCF_034932105.1 of Leptothoe sp. PORK10 BA2. Taxonomy (NCBI): domain Bacteria; kingdom Bacillati; phylum Cyanobacteriota; class Cyanophyceae; order Nodosilineales; family Cymatolegaceae; genus Leptothoe; species Leptothoe sp. PORK10 BA2. The sequence goes on from NZ_JAYGIG010000007.1 coordinate 60,728, forward strand.
GTCTCTATCTGTTCCACCGTTGACGCATTTTTTGCCCTATCGTTTGCGTCCACATTTACCACCGGTTCCCAGCTAGCGTTTTTAGTGTTTGGTCCGATGATCGATCTCAAAAATATTGGGCTGCTGTTAACGGTATTTAAGCCGAGGGCGATTTTTTACATTTTTGTTTTAGCGGCTCAGCTCTGCTTTATTTTGACCCTATTCATGAATTTCTATGTCAGTTAGACGGCCCCGTAAACCGACTGGAGTTCCTAGCAAGCCCAAGGCCCAGACAGCCTGGTATCGCCAGGGTAAGCTGCTAGACGCCCTCGTTTTGGGGGCCTGGAGTTTGGTTTTATTCCGATACTGGATCACGGGCAAACTTTTTTTGCTTCTCCATCCGGACTATATGTGGCTGGCCAATGGCGCAGCCATTGTGCTGCTGGGGATGGCGATTTTTAAGTTGATGCAAAAAAAACAAACGGTGACTCGCGACACCGCCAGCCACACTACCCTTTTGCCGCCCCAGGTGAGTAGTTTTATTTTATTGGCGGTGGCAGTGGTGGCTTTGATTTATACGCCCCAGGCCTTTGCCAGTGATGCGGCGCTTCAGCGGGGCATATCGGACAGTCTCACCCTGACAAGGTCAAAGCCGCAACGCTTTATGCGCCAAATGGCTTCTGAAGATCGGACGATTATCGACTGGGTTCGCACCCTCAATGTTTATCCAGAACCCGATGCCTATACGGGGCAAGCGGTGAAAGTGTCAGGGTTTGTGATCCATCCTGATAACTGGCCCGAAGGCTATCTCATGCTGTCGCGTTTTGTCTTGACCTGCTGTGCAGCGGATGCCTATCCTGTTGGCCTGCCGGTACAGCTGGCGGTATCCCGCCAGGCCTATGCCCCCGACACCTGGCTAGAGGTGTCGGGGAAAATGGTGACGGCTACCATTGCTGGTCAGCGTCAGCTCACCATTGAACCCACCCAGCTGGAAACTATCCCTGAACCCCGTAATCCCTATGAGTACTAAGGTTTGCTCCTACTAAGGTTTGGTAAAGTTTGGTCTTTAAGGTTCAACCTGAACGACTGGACTGGTAGCCATGGCTAGGGGGACGCGAGTCACCTATTTTTTTTCTAATCCGGTTCATTGTTTCCATGTTCAAATCCCGTCGTCAACCCCTCGATCGTTTAGCCCAGGCCCTGATGGTGGTGCTGGCTGTAGTCATTGTTGGCATGGTGTTATTGGGCGACCCGGCGGCCTCAAAGGTGCGGGATTTTACTTGGAAAGACCGCCAGGTGGGGGCGGATGAAACCTCTTTTTTAATCAGCTTTAGTCGCCCGATGGATCAGGCGAGTGTGGAGAAAAATCTGACCATTGAGCCGCCATTGCCGGGGCGATTTAGCTGGGCCGGACGCCGCATGGCCTATACCCTAAACTTCCCGGCTCCCTATGGGAATGAGTTTAAGCTCAGTCTTCCCCAGGCCGTTGATCGATTTGGGGGAGATAGGGCTAGATTTACGCCATTTGAGGCCAGTTTTAAGTCTCGCGATCGCGCTTTTGCCTACGTTGGCATTGATGGTGACGAGCAGGGACGGTTGATGCTTTATAACTTGAGTACCCAGGCGAGTGAAGCTTTGACTCCCCAGGACTGGACTGTGCTTGACTTTAAGCCCTACACCCAGGGGGACCGGATTCTATTTGCGGCGGTGGATCGCCAGCTGACCGATCAGCAGGCTCAGCAGCTATATACAGTAACCACTGGGCTAGGTAACCAATCTTTGCCGAGGGGACAGATTGAAACGATTCTGGATAGTGAAGAGTATCAAAACCTAAAATTTGATTTATCCCCTGATGGGCAAACCATTGTGATCCAGCGAGTGAATCGTACTAATCCGGGGGATTTTGGACCGTGGGTGCTGAAACTAGGTGAAGAACCTCGACCTCTGGAAACTGAGCCGGGGGGAGATTTTATTATTGCGCCCGATAGCCAGTCCCTACTCCTTCAGCAGGGAGCAGGAACGGCGATTATTGCTTTGAGTAATGTTGAAAATGAACAGAGTGGGGACATCCTGGATTTTTTGCCCCAATATGGATTGGTCATGGATGTAGCTGACAATGGTTCCGCTGCGGCCATGGTGAATTTTAACCAGGATGATCCAGAAAAGCGCTACACCCAGACCCTGTTTTGGGTGTCAAACCAGGGCGATGAAAAACCGCTCCTTAACGTTACTGGGGCGATTTTGGATGCTCAGTTTGACCCGACTAATGAACTTTTATTTTGTTTAACGAGTGAACTGCTGGAGGGTGACACGTATCAGGTGCAGCCCTCTATTTCAGCCGTGAATGTGAAAACCGATCGGGTTGAGAAGCTTTGGACATTGCCGCCTCAACCATCGGCTAACGTGAGCCTTGCCCCTGATGGCCTGGCTGTGTTGTTTGATGAAACTGTGCCGAGTGCTAATGCAGACAGCTCGGCAGTGGTGGATAACGGAATTGCGATCGCAACCTCCAAAATGTGGTTGTTACCGCTTTACCAGACATCTGAGTCGCGCTTAAACAAGCAGCCCCAGTCGATTGAGCCCCAGGCATTTCCTTTTGCGGGCATCAATCCTGTCTGGATTCCTTAACGTTCAGCGGCAGCCTCAGCGCCCCGCTCTAAGTACATACTGACGAAGATATTAGCGGCCGATGGCTCCAGTGTTTCTAGGGCAATAATGATCTCTGGTACAGAGTCTGCCAGCGGATCACTGACTTCGTTCACCCACTGATTAACCGTTGAACGAGCTACGCCCATTGTCACAGCCAAACGATTTTGACTAATTCCGTACTGAGTAAGTACATGTTTTAGTGCTTTTCCTGCCCTTCCCATAGCGGTTATAAATCTCACAAAGATTACAAAATCCAAGACCGGTCTGTTTTTATTGACCTGCCTGTGTTCTTTCTTCTGAGCCCCTGCACCCTATCAGTATAAAATGCCTCAGGAATGTGTCTTTTCTCTCAAAAAACTGCGCACTTCCTCGCAATTATCAATTTTCTACAAGGATTGGGTGGGAAAGTAAAAGTATACCTGAATCTTTTGCGAAGTGGTAAACCCCTTGTATCCAAGGTCGTGTAAATACTGAGTTTATTTGTACTATTGGGAGCCAATTAAAGATTTGGGCAAAGTCCCTAGGATGCTTGATTCTCCAGTCAGTAGAGTGGAGATTGGGGGGCAAAGTAACGCCTATGGTACCCAGGAATAAATAATTGATACATTAACCCTAGGGATCTACCTATCTCCATGGTTCTGGTCAGTGCCATGGGGGAATCGGCCCAAATATTAAGATATGCAAGCATTCAGGATGCTCATGGGGCGGAGTAATGGGTTCAAGGATTAGCCTATCTTCTCTGGTTTGGGGGGGCCCCAGGAGCAAATGGTTAGGATAAATGGGTTAGCTTAGGGGGCCCCCAGGAGCAAATGGTGGGGAGAAATGACTTAACTTAGGGGTCCCACCAGGGGCTCATCATGGGGAGAAATAGCCTCCGAGGCGTTTTCGGAGCTATTGGTGCTGGCGCTACGATTATTATCGCCTTCTACAAAAACTGCCGGTACAAGGGGGGCGGATGACTCCAGGTCCAGTAACTCTAAACTGTTTAAGTGCTCTTGAATGGGGTTGAACTCCTGATGGGGGGACGATTTCTCTCCCCAGTTTTCTAACATGTCGTACTCTGGCAAGGCCTCCCCATCACTGGGCACCAAGATGTCATTGTTTTTTTCTAGGTTTTCCTCTGGGGTATTCCCTGGGTTTTGTTCGGGTAAGAATTTTTTAGCGTCATTGTCAGCGTTATTGCCAATACCATTAGCGCCATCGCCATTTACGTCAGGTGGATCCTGAAGGAATGTATCGGTTGATATTTTTGGTGTGGATGATGCTCCCGGCACTGGTATCTCAACTTCCGGCTCAACTTCCGGTTCATCGGGCTGGGTATTAAAGCTGTCTAGGGGACCCTGGGCGGGTTGGTCCATGGGAGTATCATCCATGGGAGCAATAAACTGATTGGACTCACCCCAACCCTCTGATTTCCTGGGTTGGAGCGGCTGGTTTGGGAAGGTCTCCTCTGGCCTGACACCATTTTCATTGGGCTGGGTATTAAAGCTGTCTAGGGGACCCTGGGCGGGTTGGTCCATGGGAGTATCATCCATGGGAGCAATAAACTGATTGGACTCATCCCAACCCTCTGATTCCCTGGGTTGGAGCGGCTGGTTTGGGAAGGTCTCTTCTGGCCTAATGCCATCTGGCTCAGGGCTGAGGTGCTCAAATGTTTCGGGTGTAAAGCGATGGGAGTCGGGGGCAAATTCGTCGAATGCTGCGGGGGCAAAGCTATCTGCTCCGGGGGTAAACCCTTCATTCTCGTAGCTTGGCTCGTAGCTTGGGGAGTCTGCTAACCCAGGTCCGGGGGTAAACCCTTCATTCCCGTAGCTTGGCTCGTAGCTTGGTTCGTAGCTTGGGGAGTCTGCTAACCCAGGTCCGGGGGTAAACCCTTCATTCCCGTAGCTTGGCTCGTAGCTTGGTTCGTAGCTTGGGGAGTCTGCTAACCCAGGTTCGGGGGTAAACCCTTCATTCTCGTAGCTTGGCTCGTAGCTTGGCTCGTAGCTTGGGGAGTCTGCTAACCCAGGTTCTAGTTCTCCCAAGCTTTTGACTGGGGCGAGGGGCTTGGCTGGCTTCAGCAACGGTTCTGTTTTGGGGGCCGCATCTAAGATCGTTGGAAATTGTAGTGGAGATGGCAATGCATCGGATGCCTGACGAATTTGTTCCAAAATGGCTTGGGCAGTTTCCCCAGAGGCTTCCTGTGGTCGGGCTTCCCTGACGCTCACCGGGAGAAATTCCACCTTCATTTGCTTATCCCGCAGGGAGATGCGCAGGGTGGCGGTATTGTGATTTTCTAGGGGATCTTCCTGAAAAATAAAGTCCCCTAGGGCGTACACAATGGGACGAGATTTGTACAGTTCAGCTCCCTGGATCTGCTTGGGATGATAGCCCACGACTAAATCGGCCCCCGCATCGATGGCCGCTCTAGACAGGTTGACCTGTTGGGCGTTGGGTTCTGCTTCTAAATCGCCATGCCATCGATAATTCACCACAATCCAATCTACGGCCTCTCGCAGCGCCGCAATGTCTTCCACAATGCCATTCCGTTCTTGAATATTCAGTCCCGCTTTCGCTAGGGTGGCAGCCTCTTCGCTATTGGGGGCGTAGTTTAAGTAGGCAATGCGCTGTCCCTTAACTTCCAAGACTTCTGGGCGGCGAGCTTCCTGAAGATTGCGACCCGCGCCTACTCGATAGATGCCGGCACTGTCTAGGGTTTCTAGGGTTTCTGTGAGGCCTTGACGACCATAGTCCATGATCTGGCTGCCGGTTAACCCCACAATGTCAATTCCCCCCTGGCGCAGGGAATCTACAGCATCTGGGCGAGTCCGATCTAGATAGTTTTCCTGTAGAGAGGTGTCTGCGATCGCTAAGGAATTACCTAGGCCCACCATTGCCACATCGGCGTCTCGAAAGATATCCAAGTCGCTGAGAACTTCACCCACGGCATCGGGGGTTTGCAGTGGGACATCTCCTACGGGTATTTCCCCCCCAAATACCAGGGTGACGGTGGGATCCTGTGGATCGCTGCTGGGTTCGTGGGGCATCACGGCCACTGTTTCCAAGGCTGCGGGTATTGCGGGTGACCGCATGGCGGAGCGATAGGCAATTTCTTGGACTTCACTCTCATCCAGGGAACGCCAACCGCCATTGCTAAACGTTGGGAGGGATGGGGTTTTTTCGTTTTGGGCGACTTGACCTCGTTGAGAGGTGATGGTTTCCGTCATGCAGCCCAAGATAAAGGCGGCTGTCGCCGAGCCAGTAATGACGATGGCCCTCAAAAAATTAAACTGCTGCTCGATCATCGCCTTGGACACAAACCGACGGCGATGGGTGCGTCGCTGGATCGATGTTTTAGTTAGATCGATCGTGGCGGGACGAATTTGCACCACAGGGGAAGGGGCTACGCCGCGATTGGGCCGCCTGCGCCGCTCTGGCTGGTTAGTCCCCCGGGGGATTAGATAGGACGGAACACTTTGCAATACCTCGCTACCATAGGTCGTGGTGATAATGGCTTCAGGCCGGGCGGCTCTCGTTTCCTCAGCAGCCGGCTGGGCGGCGGGCTGGTCTATTGTGGCCTGCTGGTAGCTGGGCTGGATAGTAGTGGTTGATGGGTTGACGGTCGGTGGGTCGGTGGTCGGCGGCGGCGGGATTATTTGATCCGGGCTGGGTTTAGCGGGGGTGGGGGGGGTGGCAACCGCGGTGGCTGTTTCTGCTGGGGGCTCAGCAATAAATGGGGTGGCGACTGTTCTCTGGGCAGCGGGAGGAGTTGCTAAGTGTTGTTGGGGTAGCTTGAGCTTGATCCGCTGCTGCCATAGGGGTTGGTCAGTACTTACGATGCGACCAATGAGGGTGACTCCACGGATTCGGGTGGACTCCAACCGACACAGACGGTTGCACACTAGGCGAATGAGGGAGTCTTGCCTGGGAGAACGCTCAAATTCCAGTAAAACCTGTAGATAGCCGGGGGATGACGGGTCGGCTTGGACACGGGCGTAGATAGCCTGGGGCACTAACAGATGGTTGAGCCACAGGGCAATGGAGCGAAAGTGCCCTGTGGCAGCTAACTGTTTGACCTGATTAATGTTGACTTGATTGATATCTACAGGGGGAGTGACCATATTCCTCTAGCGCTGACAGGTATCAGAGTGTAGATGGACTACTAAATCCCCGAACTTGTGTGACAGATTGTATCAAGGATGGCTGTCCTGTCAACTGTGTTAATACGGTTTTTTCTAAATACCAAGACCCTGGGAAGGGTTTTTGCCTTATTTTGAACTATTCTGATAGCTCGGGTTCAGGGCTGGGGTTGTCAGGCTGGGGCTCTGATGGGGCAGTCGTTTCGGCCGTTGGGGCGCTGGGTTTAATCACGGGCACGGCGTTATTCATGGTCTGATAAACTGTTTGGGAAATGCGTCGGATCAATTCGCGGGCCCGGCCATCGTTATCGGGGCGCTGGACTAGGGTGGCGATCCCATAGCGTTTCCCATTGGATAAATCCATCAGGGCCACATCCCCTAGCACGGTACCAATGTCGCCTGTTTTGTTATAGCTGACCGTGGCCTCCCCCACCCCTGCGGGCAAGAGGTTTTTGTTATAGGTGCGCTGCAAAATATTCATCACCCGGTCGCGGGAACGCAGACTGACAATCTCCCCCTGATGTAGATGGGCAAACATGCGCACCAAATCCTGGGTGCTGGTGGTGTTAGTGCCTTCCAGGTCTGGTAGGGGATTGTTGAGCACCGTCGCGATTAGCCCCCAGTCCACAAATTGCTGATTTAGGGCTGGAGCCCCCCCCAGCAGATCGATCATCATGTTAGTTGCCGTATTATCACTATTGATAATCATTTGGGTGGCCACTTCCAAGGCGGTATAGCGGGTTCCCGGTGGTTGGGCCTGCAGATCGCCGGAACCTCCTACAATTTGGCTCGACTGTATGGCCATGGCCTGATCTACGGTAATTCGCCCGTCGTCCACCGCTTGAAAGAAGGCGACTAAGATCGGTAGCTTGATGGTACTGGCGGCTGGAAGCACTGCATTACCGGCAATATCTACATAGTTACCCGTATCTAAGTCAAAGACGTAGATGCTGGGGGTGAGTTCAGGAATCAGTTCCTGCAGCTCCACCAAACTAGCTTTTAACTCGGTCAGTTCCTGGGTGCGGGGCATCACATTGTCTTCGGTGGGGGTGGCCCCTGCGGTGACCGTTGACTGGGTTTCGGCAGCGGTGCCGTTGGCGAAGGGTTGATCCGTTGGGGTGAGCACCGACAGCACTGTACCGGCAATGGCGGCCACCCCCAGACCAATAATCAAGAGGCGGATACCGTAGGTTAGCGGTTTCGGTAACTTTGGCAGTAGGGATGACTTGGGCTCAGGGGGCCAGCCAGTGCGGGCATTTCGCCTGGTTCGACGCACATGGCGCGAGGGATCGACCATGTCACCGAACATGCCAGTTGCCGCATTATTTGGTTTAGCCCGGCTGCGGGGCTGGGGCCCATTGACGGCTCGGAATCGTCCGGTATTGGGGTTGTTGCCCCCAATGGCATTGGGGTTTGGTCGTCGTTGCCGTCGTGATCGTCCAGCTCGGCGTGATTTAGAAGGAGGCTGTTGTGAATCCGTCATGGGTGTGAACACATTGCTAATCGTTGCCCTTAGGGGACTGGGAGATTGAGGATGGACCCTAAGGGGCTTCTGGATCGGGTTTCTGATGGGGTAGATGGTGGGGAGTGGCCCAGTCTATTTGGCGAAGGATGCCCCGCAGCATGGCTACATCCTCGTTAGACAGGGCGGCCCGATGACCAAGCTGTCGAAATTTTCGCATGCGGCTAGGGGCCGTATGGGGATAAAGATAGCCGATTTTCAATAAAACCGATTCTAGGTGGTGGTAGTACCCGTCAATTTGGTCGAGGGAAGCCAACCCTGTATCTGGCGATGCCATCGGTTCCTGGATTGGTATGGTTCCCTGCTCTAGAGGCTGCGATCGCAGCCCCACCCTAGAAAGCTCATAGCAGCAAATGGCCACTGCTTGAGCTAAGTTTAGGGATTCATAGGGGGGACGGGTGTCAATTTTAATAAAGCGTTGGGCTTGAAGCAGCTCATCGTTATTCAGCCCGCGATCTTCTGGGCCAAAGATCAGGGCGCTGGGGGCGGCTGACCCGAGTAGCCAGGGTAGGGCTAGCTCTGGGGATTCGAGGGGGGTGTTCAAATCTCGGTTCCGGGCGGTGGTGGCGATGGCCCGCTGACAGTCGACTAGGGCGGCGGGGAGCGAATCTACCGTAGTTGCTGCTTCGATGATGTCGTAGGCGTGGACGGCCATTTGTCTGGCATCGTCACTGTGGGGGTCGCCTTGGGGCTTGACCAATACGAGCTGGGTGAGGCCAAAATTTTTCATGACCCGGGCCACTGAACCTATATTTAAGGGGCCAGCGGGTTCCACCAGCACAATACGGAGTTGGGATAGTGGGGGGGTGGGGGACATGAGATCGCACCTAGGGTTTTCTCCCTAGAAAAAACTGAGTTTAACTGGACCTTGGTTTAGTTTCTCACTTACTTTCTTAATCAGTGCTAGTGCCTGATTAGCTTCTGAGCATACCGCGAGCATCGTCCTAGATTTTTCTGGATTTAATCAAATGGCCCGTCAACGTCGCAAATCCGATTTACCCACAAAAACCTGTGCCGTATGCCAGCGTCCCTTCACCTGGCGCAAAAAATGGGCTGACTGTTGGGATCAGGTGAAATATTGTTCTGAGCGATGCCGAAAACGACGCAGTCAGGTGTCAGGTCCATCACAGTCTTAGGCTGTGCTCGAGATCAGGGGGCAGAAGCTATCACAGCTATGGGCAGCCTAATCTGATGGCTGAAAGCCTTCAGCAGATTTTCAGGCAAAACTACCGATAACTGGTCTCGGATCGCATCGGACCCAAATAACGCATGAGATAGGGAGAAAACACCTCATATATTAGGGTTAGAGGTTTGCCATGGTGCCAAAACAAATAATGACGACCCCAAAACGGACCCTGCTGCTCAAATGCCTCTTCTAGGGCCGGATTCCCACCGTAATAGATGCCCTGAATATCCCGATAAAGCTCTGTTCGCAGATTCGCTAGGCTCGCCCAAATCGGTAGGGAGCGATTTTTCAAATACTCATCCACATGGCTGGCTTCCCACCAGGAGGTGGCATAGGCCAACCGTTGTCCAGAGGCTGTGCGTAACCACACCTGCCGTCTGAGGCGAGGGCCAGGCACATGGCTGATCAACGGTGGAGCACCGTCGTTAGCCATTCCCACCAACGACATATCAATCACATCTACCTCGGTGGGCTCCCTCGTTAGCAGCTGCAGGTGGCGGGTGGGAGAACCATCCCCCAGCATGAGAATTTGCCACGCTGGCGATAGCTGGTCGTGGGGTAGACCCTTTTGGACAACCGTTTCATCCCCCTGCCACAGCATCTCCAGAGCATGCCAATGGGTGGGGGGCTGAGATACAGCTGGGGGCTGAGACACAGCTGGGGGATGAGGACTCGACAAAATAGGTTTTGGAGCCCTCGCCGATGGTTCAAGCGTTGAAGTCAAAACAGTTTACAAAAATTCATGACTGCTTTCATGATAGACCATGTCTCAGTTCACCCCTGGGGCTTCACCCCAGTAAAAAACGGCTGGACGGTGGACCCGGTTGATGAACTTGGCCTTTGCCTTTGTCTTTCTCTACAGGGGTCTCTAGGGTCGCCCAAAGATAGTTTGTCACCCATAGTTCACACCCATAGTCAAAACCGCCTGATGGGTATATACCCATCAGGCGGCTGAAACCGTTAATTCACAAAATCTAATGCGGATGGCGAGAATCGAACTCGCATGGCGTGAGCCACACGCCCCTCAAGCGTGCGTGTCTACCAATTCCACCACATCCGCAAGCTACGCAAGCTAAGAACCTCTTAGCAGCATATATCAGTAAACCATAAACAGTTCCTTCCATGACAAGTCCTGGTGGGTCATTTGCCTAGTCTATTTGCCCAGTCTAGATGTAGCCGAGGGGTAACCCATGGGCGGCAACTATTCCGGGGAAGTCTGCGTGGTAGGATCAGCTTCCATCCTATGATGTGCATAGGTACAATAGTTCCCCTAAGGTAGTGACTAGCTGATGCGTTTTTCAAAAATCTTGATTGCAAACCGAGGTGAAATCGCACTAAGAATCTTGCGCACCTGTGAGGAAATGGGAATAGCGACCGTGGCTGTTCACTCTACGATTGATCGCCATGCCCTCCATGTTCAGCTAGCCGACGAAGCGGTTTGTATTGGTGAAGCTCCTAGCAGTCGGAGCTATCTCAATGTCCCTAATATTATTGCTGCGGCCATGACGACTGGTGCCAGTGCCATTCATCCTGGCTATGGGTTCTTGGCCGAAAACGATCGCTTCGTAGAGATCTGTGCTGACCATAAAATCGTTTTTATTGGTCCATCTGCTGCGGCTATGCGAGCCATGGGGGATAAGTCCACTGCTAAAGCCACCATGCAACGGGTCCAGGTGCCAACGGTGCCGGGAAGTAAGGGGTTGTTAGAAACGCCAGAAGACGCGGCGGCCTTAGCGGCTGAAATTGGCTATCCCGTTATGGTTAAGGCCACGGCGGGCGGCGGTGGTCGCGGCATGCGCTTGGTGCGGGAGGCGGGTGAGATGACCAAACTATTTCTCTCGGCCCAGGGGGAGGCGGAAGCGGCCTTTGGTAATGGTGGCATCTATCTAGAAAAGTTTGTGGAGAATCCCCGCCACATTGAATTTCAGATTTTGGCCGACAGCTATGGCAATGTGGTGCATCTGGGGGAGCGGGATTGCTCGATTCAGCGCCGCCATCAAAAATTGCTGGAAGAAGCTCCCAGTCCTGCCCTCGATCCGGTGCTACGGCAGAAAATGGGAGATGCGGCGGTGCGGGCGGCCAAGGCCATCAACTATGTTGGGGCAGGCACCATTGAATTTTTGGTGGATGGCCAAGGCAACTTCTACTTTATGGAGATGAATACCCGGATCCAGGTAGAACATCCGGTGACTGAAATGGTGACGGGCATTGACCTAATTGGGGCGCAAATTCGAGTGGCCCAAGGCGAACCGCTGGGCTTTACCCAAGACGATATTGTGCTGAAGGGACATTCGATTGAATGTCGCATCAATGCTGAAGATCCGGAGCATAATTTCCGGCCTAACCCCGGTCGGATCAATGGCTATTTAGCCCCTGGTGGGTTGGGGGTACGGATGGATTCCCACGTTTATACGGACTACGACATTCCTCCCTATTACGATTCTCTGATTGGTAAATTAATTGTTTGGGGACCCGATCGCAATACGGCGATTCAACGTATGAAGCGGGCTCTGAGAGAATGCGCCATCACTGGGTTGCCCACCACCATTGCCTTTCACCAAAAAGTCTTAGAGCGTCCTGAATTTATCAAAGGAGAGGTTTACACCAACTTTGTTGCTCAAATGATGGGTTAACGGCCCTGATTAGGCTCTAATTAGGCCTTAAATATAGGCGGGACCTGTGCCATACAAGAGAGGAGACTCTCTCCCATGGGACAAAGTCTCTCGGTTGTAAGGGAGAGGATCTAAACGAGAGAATTCTATGGCCGATGATTATCCCCCCCAGGTGAAATCTTTCCATCACGCACTGTGTCGTCTGCGGGGGGTGTTGGAGGTGAATACCGGGCTCAAACCGTTGGATAAAATTCCCTTGGCCGACTACGGACTGCCGGGGAAAATGGGGGATTTACCCCATGCCCTATTGGGGCGTACCCAGGGGGGCTTACCCCAGGAAGCTTGGGCCAATACGGATGTGATTTTGTCCTATGACCGGGCGGGTTGGTTAACCTTAGAGTTTCTTGCCTGGTGGGTGCGGGATCAGTCCCGTGGGGGGGCACCGATTCAAATGCGTCCCCAGGCTTTGCCGCCGCTGGCGGGGGACGAGATTCAGTTGGGCCACACCCTAAAATTTGTGATCGATCATTTCTGTCTGTTGCCCGATCAGAGGCCTGAGCCTATGTTGGCCTTGTTGGCAGCCCAGGGGCATGCCCTAAATGCAGCTGTGGATATCTATGCCAATGTGCTGGGGGATTTGCTGGTGGAGGAGCCATCAGATGATTGAACGGCTATTCCCTAGGGCGTTGATAGGTAAAGGTGGAAATCTGGGATAATCTCAAAGGGTTTGAATGGGTCATTTGACTAGCTAGAACCAGTTAGAACCAGTCGGGGATAGGAGCATGGCAGAAGGTGACAATCGGTGGCAAGTGATTATGGGGGGAGTAACGGCACCCAAGGGGTTTACCGCTGCTGGTATCAAGGCGGGGCTGAAGGCTTCGGGCTCACCGGATTTGGCTTTGATTGTGTCGGAGAATGATGCGATCGCAGCCGCCGTCTATACCCAATCCCAGGTCCGAGCGGCCTGTGTGGACTATTGCCAGCAACAGCTGGAAAACCAGCCCTCAGCCCGGGCCATCCTCTGCAATTCGGGGCAGGCCAATGCCTGTACCGGTCAACAGGGCTGGGCAGATGCGGCCACTATGGCAGCGGCAGCGGCAGCGGCCATCGGCACCACCACTCCTCAGGTGCTGATCGCCTCCACCGGTGTAATTGGCCAACGGATCAAAATGGAACCTTTACTGGCCCATATGCCCCAGCTGACAGCCGAGCTATCGGACCAGGGGGGGGATGCCGTTGCCCGGGCTATTTTGACCACTGACCTGGTGCCCAAGACCTATGCCCTGGAAACCACCATCGATGGACGTCCCGTGCGCATCGGCGGGATTGCCAAAGGTTCAGGCATGATCCACCCCAACATGGCCACTATGCTGTGCTTTATCACCTGTGATGCGGCGGTTTCTCCGAGCCTGTGGCAGGCCATGCTGACCCGTGCAGTCGATCAAAGTTTTAACCAGATCACCGTCGATGGGGACACCAGCACCAACGATACGGTGATTGCCTTGGCCAATGGCCAATCCCGTACCCCCGCCATCACCACCCCAGGGCCAGACGCTGAGCGTTTAGAAGCCATGGTGACCGAGCTATGTATTTATCTCGCCAAAAGCATTGCCCGCGATGGTGAAGGGGCCACCTGTTTGATCGAAGTGCAAGCCTCTGGCACGGCCACCAATCAAGAGGCTAGAAAAATCGCCCGCACCGTTGCGGGTTCATCCCTCGTCAAGTCAGCGATCTTTGGGCGTGACCCAAACTGGGGAAGGATTGCCGGTGCGGCAGGCCGAGCCGGTGTCACCCTAGACCAGGCTGAATTAACCATTGCCCTGGGGGATTTTGTCCTATTAGACCAGGGGCAACCCCAGGCGTTTGATCCCATCGCCGCTCACACCTATCTCAAACAATGCGCAGAGCTGAGTTCGGCCGCTTTCGCCCAGCAAAAGCAAGCTTTTCAGTCCTCCCAAATCAATGACCTTGCTACTGGTTCCCAAGCTATGGAGCTTCAGGCTATTGCGACTGAAGCCCTCGCCCATCCGGTGAAAATTGCGGTTAGGGTGGGGGATGGAGCTGGTATGGGCAAAGCCTGGGGCTGCGATCTAAGTTATGACTACGTCAAAATTAACGCCGAGTACACCACCTGACGCTTGCTCAAAATCCGAGCCTTGTGACATTGGTTAGGACAATAGCAACAGCTTTGGGCCTATAGTTGTTGCTATTTATCGTTTTTATCGATTATCTATGGTGTGAATGATGGGCCTAAAGCTATGCCACAAGATATGTTTAAGAAATTTCTAAAATTCCCATCATGCCCTGATCTTCATGGTCAAGGATATGACAGTGATAGACTGTGCGGCCAGCAAAATCTTCGAAGCGCACTCGGATGGTAACAGTCTCATAGCCTTTAATACTGACCGTATCTTACCATCCCTGTCCCCAGCGCGAGCTTCCAGCCTAGGGCCTGGCATTTGCCGTTATAAGCCAGCAACCTTGTGCGCTGACCCGCCAGTTGTCTAGTATGGGCCTGAGCCGTCAAAGACAGTTCCAGCAAACCGTTTTGGCTAACCACACGATGGACCATCTTCTCCCGGCGCATACATTGAGAAAACAGCGGCGCACTGACTGCCATGGCTATGAAACTTAGAAGTTGACGCCGATCCATACGCCTAAGCCCCATTGATCTGTATTTCTATTGTTATAGAAAAAGATGTAAGCGGTTCAGCTTTTGCAGGTACTTGAGGCTATGGCGGCGTATTTTAGCCTTCTTGTTCTGAAACCTTTTGAGCGACCGCGTTTGAAACCCTTTGAGCGACCGTGTTTGAAACTCTTTGAGCGACCGCGTTTGAAACCCTTTGAGCGACCGCGTTCGAAACCCTTTGAGCGACCGCGTTCGAAACCCTTTGAGCGACCGCGTTTGAAAAATATTTGGCGGCGGTGTCTGAACCCTTTTGAGCGACCGCGTTTGAAACTTTTTGAGTGACCGCGTTTGAAACCTTTTGAGCGACCGCGTTTGAAAAATATTTGGCGGCGGTGTCTGAAAATCTTGGAGTGACCGTATCTGAGTTTGGATAGGTCTGAGGTTGGTTAGCCTGGGCGATGATGGAGTAAATGAACCTTGAACAATGAGCCTTTATGAGTAGTGGCGAGAATGGAGAACCATTTCATCCCGGGCACTAATGGCCCAGCTATTATTGGGTTTTAGTTTTAGAGAGAGATTAAAATCTTGCAAGGCTTCATCGTAGTGACCCATCAATTTAAGGGTGGTGCCACGGGAAATCAACCACTGCCAACACTTAGGGCGGTCATGTTTAATTAAATGGCCAAAGTCACTGATGGCATTACCATAGTGACCCAGATCACGAAAGATAACCGCTCGATTGGCAAAGGCCCATAGATTGCGGGGATCTAAATCAATCAGTCGATCTAAATCCACGAGGGCCGCTCGAGTTTGGCCTAGGTGAACATAGGTCAGGGCACGATTTTTAAGCGCCTGGGGATGATTGGGGCTGATGGCAAGCGCTCGATCAAAAAAGTTAATGGCTTCTTGGTATATCTGCTGTTTTGCCAATACTAGGCCTGCATCGATGAGCTGATCAGGGGTTTCAGGTATGGATGTAGAGGTCGATACTGTATCCGTACCTGCTCTGGAACTACGACGAGAGCGTCGTCGGTGGGGGTTGTGATTAAAGGGCGGGAACATTCGGGCAGACTCATCACGAACGGTGAGTCTATTCTGGCAAAAACACTTAGCCTATTTTATAAAAAGGTAGTAATCCTCGGAATATTTCAGGATAGCTTCAAGAAGATTAAAGTTCTTCCCAAGTCGCTGTGTCCTAAATACAATGGGCCTTTCAAATACGTACGAAAAATCTGATAACAATCACAGATCATTGTGACAACAATCACACTGTTGCATCAGGAAGATTTGTGAAAAGATTATTTGTGTACTGGTTCATTAGTACATTTGCCCATTTTAGCCATGGTCTGCATGCTTGAAGGTATGGATAATTCTCAGGCTTCCCCCTATGCTCATAAATTATGTCTCCGATCATTGAAACCTATTGAGGTCTGTTGAAGCAGCAATATGAGTCAGGCATCTAACACGGTCAAAGCCATCTATGCCGCTATTAATCATCGTGATGTGCTCCAGGCTGTGGCCCTGATTGATGACCATTGCTGTTATGAGGACTTAAACTTTTCCGCCACCTTTATGGGCAGATCTGCAGTCGAGGGATTGTTTGCCGAATCCTGTCGGTCAGTGCCTGAGGATTTACAGTTTGTCATTGATGATATGGCGGGGGATGATGGGGCGGTGGGGGTGACCTGGCATGTGGAGCTCAATGGTATACCCTTTCCCAACGGCCGTGGGGTTAGTTTCTATCGGGTTTCTCGCCAAAGTGGCAAACTGATTTACGGGCGGGACTGTGTAGAACCTCCCATAAAGCCAGGTAAAGCCGCATTCGCTATCATTCGTTGGGTGACCCCGTTGGTTCGCTATTGGTTGGGACGTTCACAGCGCCATGCGCCATGAAAGATGTGAATGAAGATTTGACAAAAGACTTGACT
Organism: Leptothoe sp. PORK10 BA2; assembly: GCF_034932105.1. Taxonomy (NCBI): domain Bacteria; kingdom Bacillati; phylum Cyanobacteriota; class Cyanophyceae; order Nodosilineales; family Cymatolegaceae; genus Leptothoe; species Leptothoe sp. PORK10 BA2. The sequence goes on from NZ_JAYGIG010000007.1 coordinate 77,351, forward strand.
ACTGACCCATCTAAATTGTTGCCAAAACAGACAAAACAGCCTGTGTCCGGACTTGTGGGACTACTTTGGGTGGGGACTATTGTATATGTAGGGCTGTTGTTGTTGTCACCCCCTGGTTGGCTGCCTGGGGACCCGATTTGGGCGATTCAATCGGATACGATCCAAGAGATTCTAAACGAATCACTGAATTTTTTCTTTATTTTGCCATTACTAAATCTTGTAGGGATTAGCTACGTGCAGGCTCCTACGGTCAACCCGGCTGTGCAGGGGTTTTTTAACCTGGCAGAAGCCTGGATTTTTATGTTTTTGCCCCTGATGCTGATGGATCAGCGGGGGCGGCAGCTGCCTAGGGTAATGATCTGGGGGTTAGCCATGTTTCTGACTAATGTTTTTTTGATGCCCTATATGGCGCTACGGCTGGGGTTGAATCTGGAAAATCAGCCGAATGAGCCATTGAATGAGCCATTAAATGCGTCAAATGAGGCAAATATTTCGAATAAAGGAACTCTAGCTCGCTTGTTTGGGTCTCTGGGGCTAACGGTGGGGAATTTAGCCGTGATCTGGTTTTGCTTTAATCGACCTGACCTGGGCGGGGTGCTGAGTCGATTTCACTATCTGGGGCAGCAGCTGGTGAGCAATCGGGTTACCCTTGCTTTTGCGGTGGATCTGGCTTTGTTCTGGGTTTTTCAAGTTTGGCTGATGGGCTCTGTTATTCCTGTGGGTGATCGGGTCAGATCCCTGCGCTTGATCCCTTTTTGGGGATTGGCTATTTGGTTATTGGTGTGAGGGTGGGGTTTATTGGTGTGAGGGTGGGGTCCGAGCATGGGGGTGCTCGGGGTTTTCACCTTTACTACGTTAGTGGGGGATTCAGTGATTTCACTCACCCTTTAAAGGTGCCCAAATCACAGTGTTGTACTTATGGGTATCACCGATGACAGGCTTTAGTATCACAGGCTTTTGGTCATGAAATCACATTGCGCTTGCCGGGTTTGGGGGATGATTAAGTTAATCCGATAGTTGGATTTAATCCAAAAATTGGAGTTCCTGAAAAGCGATCCCACAGTTATTACTGCCAATTTGCCGTACGAGCTGTGCTCCTTGCATCGAGATTTGGCATGGGCTATGCCCTTGACGAGCTCTCCTCATACGTTTCCTTCACAACAGATCAAGAACAGAGGCTTCTCTGGCTTTGCTAGGGGAGCTTTTTTTTCGTAAGATTAGGATTCGAGCAAATCATGAAGATTTGCAATCTCCACTATAAATCGATCTAAGCTGATCAGACTAGGGTTTTGAGCTAGAGGCCGACGGCGTTTTAATGAGTATCAAGTTAGCTGCTAGGGTGCAGCAAGTCACCCCTTCGATGACTTTGGCGATTTCTGCTAAGGCGAAGGCAATGAAGGCGGAAGGCCTGGATGTTTGTAGTTTTAGTGCTGGCGAGCCTGACTTTGATACTCCAGGGCATATTCGGGAAGCTGCTAAGCAGGCGCTGGATAGTGGTAAGACCCGCTATGGTCCGGCGGCGGGGGAGCCTCGATTGAGGAGTGCGATCGCAACCAAGCTGCGCACCGAGAATCAACTGCCCTACAGCGCTGAGAATATTATTGTCACCAATGGCGGCAAGCATTCTCTTTACACGCTGATCATGACTGCCGTGGAGCCAGGGGATGAGGTGCTGATCCCTGCGCCCTACTGGGTGAGCTATCCAGAAATGGTGAAATTAGCCGGTGGTACGCCGGTGATCATGCCCACTACCGTCCAAAGTGGCTACAAGATTACGCCGGAGCAGCTGCACCAGGCGATTACCCCCAAGACGAAGTTTTTGATCTTTAATTCCCCTTCTAATCCGACGGGGATGGTCTATCACCCTGATGAGGTGAAGGCCCTGGCCGAGGTGGTGTTAGCCCATGATATCTGGGTGGTGGCGGACGAGATCTACGAAAAAATTCTGTACGATGGGGCTCAGCACCTCAGTATGGGGGCGGTGAGCGATGCGATGTTTGCCCGCACCATTACCAGTAACGGATTTGCTAAAGCCTATGCCATGACCGGCTGGCGGCTGGGGTACTTGGCCGGTCCGCCGGAGCTGATCGATGCGGCTATTACCCTGCAAAGCCAGAGCACGTCCAATGTCTGTACCTTTGCCCAATATGGTGCGATCTCAGCCCTGGAGTCCTCCCAAGACTGCGTCACAACCATGCTCCAAGCCTTTGCCCAGAGGCGTACGGCCATTGTGAAGTTGGTTAACTCGATTCCTGGATTGAGCTGCGCTGTACCCAGCGGAGCGTTTTATCTGTTTATCGATATTGGCAAAACTGGTTTGTCATCCATGGATTTCTGTAACCGGTTGCTGAACGAGAAATATGTGGCGGCGATTCCGGGGGTGGCCTTTGGCGATGATGCCGGTATTCGTATCTCCTATGCCACCGACATGCCCACCATTGAACGGGGGATGGAACGACTGAATGATTTTGTCCAGCAGGTGATTTAGATTGGGCGATGGCCAGTGGTCTGGGCCAGTGATATGGCCAGGGAGATAAATAGTGACTAGGCCCCTATCCAGAACCATAGTTCTGGATAGGGGCCTGGTGAAGTAGAGAATGAACCTAGGCATATCCTCTGGATATTGCTTGTAAACACAACAGCTATGGTCCGGCCATTAGGTTTGCATCAGCCATTTGGATAGATATTGTCCTGCTCGTATATTGGCCTTGGATATTAGCCTTTATAACAATGGCAGAAACCCCTCCAACAATTGGGCCTGGCTAACCAACTAGGGCAAGATTTTCAATGTTGTCATGAATGTTCTACATCAATTTTTATCGTTTTCCGGAGAAATGTTGTTGTGTCGATTTGAGGCTTCATGAGAACAATATTAGATGTTGTTGAAGTAAAGCTTAATTCGTTCGAATACAAAGGCTCTTTAGTGTTTTAAAGACTGTTGAATTTTTCGTCATTAATTTGGATCAAGTCTGTCCCTAAGGCCATCACCAATAAAATTAATACTCAACACCGTGAGAAAAATAGCCGCTCCCGGAAAAATGGCCATGTGGGGAGCACTGTCTAAATAATCTTGGGCCGTGAAGAGCATGCGGCCCCAGGTGGGGACATCGGGGGGAAAGCCCAAGCCGAGAAAACTCAGCGTCGCCTCGGCCAGTACGGCATTCCCCATGGCCAGGGTAGCAGCGACAATCACCGGGCCTAAAACGTTGGGCAGCAGATGATGCCAGATCAGCCGATGGGGTTTGGCCCCTAGGGCTTGGATGGCTTGGATAAAGGTGCGATCGCGGGTGGCCAGAAACCCAGCCCGGACCAGCCGTGCCACGGACATCCAGTTAAAGCCGCCGATGACTAGGACCACTAAGGCAAAGATGCCGTTTTGGGGACCTAGGGTGGCCCTGGCCCAATCGCCGAATAGGTAAATAACTAGGAGAGATAGGGGTAGCTGGGGGAGGGATAGAAATAGGTCGGTGAAGCGCATTAGCAGGGAGCCCAGCAGACCGCCATAGAAACCTGCGATCGCACCGATCAAGGTGCCGAAGCTCACCGCCATGGCCATGGCCGTTATGCCCACCGTCAGGGATACGCGCCCCCCCACCATCACCCGCGCTAGCTGATCTTGGCCCAGGGTGTTGGTGCCAAAGGGATGGGCCAAACTCGGTGGCAGACTAGACAGATCGAAGTTGATGGTGTCGGCAGATTGGGGATATACCCAAGGCCCTATACAGATCGTGCCAATAATCAGGCACAGAGTCACTAAGCCAAGAACCGTAGTCGGCGAGAGTTGACTAGCTTTAACCTGATTGATTGGTTGAAATATTTTCAAGGCTAATGGCACGAATAGGTCAGGTAGTTATGGTATCGCCATGACTCAGCCATCACAATCCATCGCTACAAAGAAGCAATGCATCCAGGCATTGGGCTCACATCTACCGGATGGATGCATTTGGGAATTCTGAAAGGGATTGGTAACGCTGCTATCTAACTTTTTACCCAGAGCCTTTCTCATGATTGCTAAAAAAGTAGTTGATACACTGACAGACCAAATTGCTGATAGCCTGGCTGACACGATAGACGAGCTGACTAAAGCTATAACTGCTACGACGACTGGTCTGGTTGAAAATTTAGGCGTCACCCTCGACGATAAAATCAAAGAAATACAACGCATCAAGCTGGAACATCCATTTGGTTGGTCCATAGAGGTCAACTTTGACAACAGAAAGTATGACTTTGATGCTGCGATCGCACAGCTAGAGATACTGGCCAAGAAAGATCCTGAAAAAGCCAAGGCATTACTCAAGGAAATTGCAGAAACCTTACAAGAAGAAACTGTAGGGCAAGATCGCCAAAAACCAGATGTCACCATTTTTTCTCAACATGGCATGACCGATGACAGCCGAGACATGGCTAGCTTGGCCGCTCAGTTGCAGATTCCCAATGCCCACATCGTTGCGCCAGATTTAGGTTGGGTCAATACGTTAGTTGAGTTTGATGGTCTAGTGCAGACGGTGGAAACATCTACAGCAGAAGCATTTGAACGCTACCCCGATATACCCGCCCGAATCCTAGCCACCTCCTTAGGGGGCATTCTCTGGATTGAGGTCCTGAGCCGTCACCGTGAATGGTGGCCACGGATAGAATCTTTGATTTTACTAGGAGTACCCATTGGCGGGGCAAACTTGGCACGCATGGTCGATCCCTTTGGTTGGGGCGTTGGCATTGCTAAACCCTTAGGTGAAAACCGGCGACCGTTAGCCGAAAAAGTTACAGCAAAAATTCCCACCCTAGTAATTGCAGGGGATATGTTTCAAAAAGGTCACGACATGATGGTGCCTGTGGAAGCGACAAAACTGAACCATGCCCACTTTGTTTGCTTGAACAATGTCACCCACAAAAAGCTTAAAACCCATCCCGATGTAGTTGAAACCATTCAGGCTTTTTGGTCAGAACTCCAAGAACCTCTACCAGCCTCCTCTAAAAGTTTGGTGACCGACGTAGTTGCTCATTTCCGTCAGGTTAACGGCATGACCGATGCCAGTCAAAAGTATTTCACAAAAGCCAAAACACAGGTTCAATTAACCGATGGCACCACCATTCGCACCCATACAGATGGATTTAGGGTCAAACATGTGTTTGTGGCGGATGCTGACGGTCAGTGTGAATTTTGTGGCTATGTGGGTTGGCTAAACACATCTGATTTAGATGAGGCCATTGAACAAAGCCAAACTCTTTTTAATGTCAAGTCGGGTTAAATATCCATAATTAAGCAGCGTCTCTATCCTCATATCCAGGCCACCAATAGTAGAAGGTGAGTCCCTGAATGAGGTCTTTTTGTTGAAACTATCGTTGGTACTGTTGAAAAACCAGCTCTTCAACCTGAGCTATCGTGTCAAATGCTTCGTTATTCTGACTTAATATAAGTATTCATGTCATGGCTCTGGTCGCCCAGATGAATCGCCACAGTTGAGAGCAATATCAGTAAGTAGGTTGGCCTAATCATTTATAAGATGGCAGATCAGGAGTTTAACCTCCTTGAACATGCCCCCAAGCCCCCAATGCTAGGGGATTTGAGTCTAGTCTCCCCCAGTATTGGGAAAAGGGGGCCTCGGAGTCTGAAGCCTAATTTGGATAGCCTACTTACTATAACGCAATCGACTGAACGAAGATAGAAGGCAGTTGCGGGAATACTGAAGCAAACGTGCGGCATCACTATTGCTTTAGGATTGCCTTTCCTCAGTTTTTCCTAATGATGTTCAAAGAATTAATGAATACGGCTGAAAATAGCCTGAAATTAACAAATGTTGTATTGACTTCGACGGGAAATTTAGTGGAGGGTCTGACCTCAACTAGCCTCGACCTGGTTAATAATTTAGCAGAGACCCTTAATGGCAAAATCCAGCAGATAGAACAAATCAGGCTCAAACATCCAATGTATGGCAGTCTTGAGGTTAATTTTGCTGATAAAACCTATGCCTTGGATGCTGCGATCTCCGAATCAAAGCGGTTGACCAAAGACGATCCTCACCAAGCAAAAGCATTACTCCAACAAATTGTCACCACCATGCACGAGGGAGTTAATGCACAGGACAACCTAACTCCTGACGTCATCATTTTCTCGCAACACGGAATGACTGACGACAACACTGACATGGTTAATCTAGCAGCTCAGTTACAGGTTCCCCAGTCTTATATTGTTGCTCCGAACCTCGGCTGGCTCAATACAGTGGTTGACTTTCAAGGGTTACTAGAAACAGTAGAAACCTCAGCCACCGAAGCCTTTCAACGTTACCCAGATACCCCAGCCCGAATTCTAGCTGTATCGCTAGGGGGCATCCTCTGGATTGAGGCATTGAGTCGTCATCGAGAATGGTGGCCACGCATAGAATCTTTGGTTTTGTTGGGGGTGCCCATTGGCGGAGCTCACTTAGCACGCATGGTAGATCCCTTTGGTTGGGGCATCGGCATTGCCAAACCCCTTGGTCAAAATCGACGACCATTAGCCGAAACCATTACAGCCGAGATTCCCACCCTGGTTATTGCAGGAGATATGTTTCAAAAAGGCTATGACATGGTAGTTCCTGTGGAAACGACAAAGCTGAATCATGCTCACTTTGTCTGTTTGAATAACGTCACTCACAAACAGCTGAAAATGCATTCTGATGTGGTGAAAACAATTCAGAATTTTTGGACGGAGCCCCAAGAGCCTTTACCTGCCAACCCTAAAAGTTTAGTGACTGACGTAGTTGACTATTTCCGTCAGGTCAATGGCATGACCAATAGCAGCCAAAGGTATCTAAAGAAAGCCAAAACACAGATTCATTTGACCGATGGCACCACCATACGCACCTACACAAATGGTGCCGGAGTTAAACATGTGTTTGTAGTTGATATCGACGATCAGTGCAGATTTAGCGGCTATGTGGGATGGGTACACACGGCAGGTCTAGATGACGCCATTAAACAAAGCTGTTCTCTTTTTAATAATCTTTAAAACAATAATGTCAGAGCTAAATTTACTGCGTATGGCTAAACAGCGTCATACGTCCTCATTAGTTGCAGCATTAAACCATGCAATCGGTCAAGACAAGATTCTCTTCAAGGTCAAACTGCATCAAAATTTAATATCACTGATTTTGGAATCAACGAAAGAAACTCCACAGCAACAGATTTATGAAAAACGAATAAAACATTTCTTTAATCGTATTCAAATTCCCGGCATTCAAACTGTAGAACTGTTTGCTAAAAATGTTGAGACTGGAAAATTAGCCTGGTGGAGCCAGTTTCCTCTGCTACCTGCTGTATCTGGTCAACCTGCAAGTTCACAGGGCTCAGCCCCATCCATAAATTGTCACAAGATAGCAACTGTAGGAGTTTCGGTTCCCTATCATCTTCCTAATCCTGTGATTTTCGATCACTTACCGTCAGGTTTAAAATACGGTATCCGTCAAGCAGGACTCAGGGCTGGAGAAACTCGCACATGGGCAGATGCCCAGCAAATGTATCAGTACATCCCTGAAAACATTCGTCGCCAAGGCATAGACTCTATCTATCAGTTCAAACAAACCCATGACTGGAGCCATCGGCAAGCCTATGCCAATGGAGGTTCAGCCGATCCTAGTAATGGAAATTGGGAGATATCAAGCATTAATCGAGCCCGAGGTGGCCAAGATATGACGCCTGCGGAACATCAGGTGATGCTCGACGCTAAAGCACAGATCAACTGGCAAGCAGGTACCAATATCGTATTTCAGCAGGCCGCTAAATCAGCCGGTATTGCCTTTGGTATCGAATGTGCATTTAGTGGCTTGGAGAACTTCATCGCTGTTCAACGTGGGGAAAAATCCGTTGAGCAAGCCCTCATAGACACGCTCAAATCTTCTGCAAAAGTTGCTATCACAGCGGCTGTTGTCACCGGCGGTGTGGTGGCTATTTCGCTGATCTGTCCGCCAATTGGTACGGCAATTGCAGCCGCTGCACCAGTTTTACAGATCATCGGTGTGGCTGGGTGTATGTATCGTCTGGTCAAAATCCTTTCTAGTAGTCCCAACGTTGAGGGACTTGGAGACCTTGAAACCCAAATAGAACATCTCATGACTTCCTATGGTTTAGATCCCCTTAATCGTACATTTATTGATTTAGAAGTGGACCGAGAACTTAGCTTACTAAAGCAGAATTACAGTCTCACTTGATGCTCCCCCTAAACTGAAGATACTTATTTGATTAGGGCTCACTACTTTTTCTGGTTAGGGTCTTAAAGCTATCTACCATCAGATTTCTCAAGCTAAAATTAAGACAGCTCTGGTTTTGAAAACGTTTTAGCCCATGTCCGAGTCCGTCACCCTTGCAGACATTTATGCCTTGTTCGAACGCTCCCAAGCGGAAGCTGATCGGCGGTTTGCCGCAGCCGATCAGCATTCTGCCGAAGCAGAACAACGGGCCGCTCAATCCAAAGCTGAGTTTGAGCAAAGCATCACTGCCTCCAGGGTTGAATTTGAAAAAAGCATGGCCGAGTCCAGGGCAGAGTTTGATCGGCGGTCGGCTGAGGCCGAAATCCGATTAGCCCGAGCTGAGTCCATAGCAGCCCAGGCAAATCAAGCGGTCAACAATCTGAGTAGTCGCTGGGGGCGATTTGTGGAAAACCTAGTTGCTCCGGCGGCGTTACGGTTATTCCAAGCACAGGGTATGGCGGTGCAAGAGGTCTATCAGCGGGTGCGTTCTGCCCGAGGAAACCGCAATCTAGAAATTGATATTTTAGGGGTAGATGATGATGTTGCCGTGGCCATTGAAGTGAAGTCCCGACTCACCCAAGACAGCGTTCGTCAGGTGCTCCGTAGCTTAGAACGATTTAAGGAAGCATTTCCCCATTACGCCAGCTATCGGCTCTATGGTGCGGTGGCCGCCATCGAAATTGACAAAGATGTGGACACCTACGCCCATAACCAGGGGCTGTTTGTCATTCAACAATCCGGCGACAGTGTGGAACTGAGTCATACATCTGACTTTCTGCCCCGTATTTGGTAATCATGCTGCAGCCTACGGGCCAAACTTACGCCAAAAGCTGCTCAATCGTCATATTGTGCTGTTTTTGTTCAAACGCAGAAAATACGGAAGCTGAGGACGCTTGTGCCATTAGAGCTAACTGCTGCTTTTGATGAAAATTATTCCACACTTGAAAGCCAATGATGCCGACACCGGCAACGGCTAACCCCGCACCAGCAACGGCTACGGTAGATACAATTGCTGCACCTGCAGCCATACCACCGCCTCCAGAGGCTAGGGTTCCACCGCCTAACCAAGCGAGCGCTGCATTGGTTGCTGCTGCCCCACTCAGCGCACTAGTGGCAGTTCCTGTTGACGCTGATGCGCCCAATAGTGCCGCAACCGATACAACTGTGCCAGTGGATGAACCAATGGCTACCATGCCGCCGCCTACAAATGTTAGGCTGCCTCGCTTTGCGGCTAGGACCTGGGTGGAATAGGAATGCCCTGTGGCCATCCAGGTGGCCCAGTGCTCACAGTTGAAATTGATGAGATTGTACGCAGGGGAATTCTCAGTTTTTAGAGATTCACGAAAATCACGAATATTAGCTTTGATCTCATCCCAGGACAAATAGTCATACTTTAATTTGGCAATATCCCAAACCTCTGGGTCTAATGGCTGTAGTTCAATAGTGGAGTTATTAACCCAGTTAACCGTATAGTCTGGACTCAGGACAATGCCGTAGTGGGCATGGCCACCACAGAATTTTTTGACGATTTGCCCCAGCTGGAAATCAGTCATGATTAAGCTCCTAGTAACTCGTCTAACAAGGTTTCCTGTGCTAACATCTCTGCGGCAGATGCATGAATTGAAGCTGACGAACTCCCTAGCCAGTTCCAAGGATTGAGAGCTAATTCCTGTTTGGCTGCATCAACGCCTTTGCCAACAGCTTTGGCTGTGTGCTGTAGACAATCTTGAAATGCTGCTTTCCATTCGGGCGTAATTTCTATCCAGATAGCCTGTATTACGGATGCAGTGGTTAAGGCTAACCCCACGGGTGGGAAGAGCAAAATCATGACGGTTAGTAGCCCACTGGTTAATATTCGGGGGCCAATAGTTTTCAAGGCTTGGTTGAGGGTGGTTTTGCCTTGGATGAGTTGAATGAGTAATGGAATAGCTTCAGATGCGATCGCAACCCCAAAAACTGCCGCAGCATTACCACCCATTAAACGTTGCAATACTTTAACCGCAGCGCCCCGCATAAAGCCCGATTGAATCCCTGCCAACGCCTGCATTAAAATGGGACGCAAAACTGCCCCATCTAGTTTAGATTCACCACGGCAGTACGCTCCGAGCTGATGAATACTGGCATGGACAACATTAATGCTGGCATTGATAGTCGCCCCACTGACGCCGGCACCCGCAACTTCACCCACATTTGCTGCCGTTTCTAGTAACCAGCTAAATGAATAGGGATGTTCGGCTGCAAACCTAGCCAAATTCAAAGGAATGGGGATACTCTGTACGCCATCGATATTAATGGTGGACGATGCCCCCGTAATGTTGCCATTCTCCGCGTTGGTAATAATAGGCTCAGCGTAATGTCCACCAGTAACCACGCGTTCTACATAGTCGGTTGACCCCGCTTTCACTTGAAACTGTGCAATTAGCTGTCCCTGTTTATCAACGTAGATATCGGGGCCATATTTCAGTCCATCTACGGGGATTTGGTAAGCCCTCACCTCAGACTTCGTCAGTGCGGCGTTTAGGTTAAAACCGATTGCTTGCAAATGTTCCAATGCGAACCCAAAACTATTGGGATTCTGGCTAATACGTTCTTGGTTCGTTATGAGCCCTGCGCCAGGTTCTAGCATAGTTGCCCCACCATCTCTGACAGCCTGGGCTGCCATGGAGAGGTTGCGTGTCAGTGCTGGAATCAATCCAATAGTGATTGATTCTGCAACTTTCGAGGAGAAATCCTTGGCCCGATAAGTCATCGACGAATGGCTATCCTTAAGTCCTACAAGTACCTTCAAATAATTCCCTTCCATCAAAAGGCTGGCCTATCCACCAAGAAAGATTGAAGAGAAGACGAAGTTATTGATACCCAGTGATTGATTTCTAATAAAATTATTTTTGGAGCGACTATTGTGCGTTGCTGGATTATGGGTGGCTGGATGACTAACGGTTTATTCCAACCGCACCCTGGGATCGAGCCAGCCATACAATAGGTCCGCCATCAGGTTAAACACCACCACCAGCACTGCATAAATAAACGACACTGCCATTACCACGGGGGTATCACTCCGGTTAATGGAATCGATTAGTAGCGCCCCCATGCCGGGAATGCGAAATACCTGCTCCAGCACCAGGGACCCCGTAAACAAGCTGGGAATATCCAGGGCAAGCAAGGTAATGACGGGAATAGAGGCATTGCGCAGGATGTGAACGCCCAAAATGCGAGACCGGGAAAGGCCCTTGGCTCGGGCTGTGCGCACATAGTTCTGGGGCAATTCCTCCGCCATGGCGGTGCGGATAAAGCGCATTAAAATCGCCGTTTGAAATAGGGCAAAGACCGTGATGGGCAAAACAGACTGTCTCACCAATTCTAGAAAGCTAGCCCAGCCAGTGACCACCAGCGTACTGCTATAGATAAACGGCACCCAGCCCAGGTGAACGCTAAAGATCAAGATCAGTAGCAGCCCGGTAAAAAACGTCGGTAGGGAAAAGCCCACAAAGGCCAGGGTGGAAATCAGCCAGTCCACGGCGGTACCTTTTTTGAGGGCGGAGAGGGTGCCGAGGGGGACTGCCATCAGCACCGCGAGGGCATAGCCGGAGCCGATTACCCACAGGGTGGCGGGCAATCTCTGTAAAATCAGCTCACTGACCGGACTACGGCTGCCAAAGGAATAGCCAAAGTTGCCCTGCATCAAGGCCCATAGCCATTTGAAATAGCGAATGATTACCGGCTCATCTAGCCCCAGGGAACGGCGTAGGTTTTCCCGCACTTCAGGGGTGATGGCGGGATTGGTGGCTAGTTCGCCTAGGGGATTGGTGGGTGCAATGGCCAGCAACACAAAAATTACTACACTGATCGCCAATAATGTCGGAACAGCGACTAATAAGCGGCGACAGACGTATTTCAGCATTGTTATGGCGACTCAGTGATGGCGACTCAGTGATGGCGGCTCAGTGATGGCGGCTCAGTGATGGTGGCTAACGCAGTAAAAGCACCGGAATATGGGCACTTCTCAGCAGTTGAACCGTGGTGCTGCCGATGACCAGGTGACGGATGCGTCGGTGTCCGTAGGCCCCCATCAGCAAGAGACTGATGTGGTGTTGCTCAATGTATTGGGCAATCACTTTTTCTGGGTCACCGGAGAGCTGGCTAGTGGTCAGGGTAAGCCCAGCCTGTTGCAGCTGTTGTTGGGCCTTGTCTAGTGCTTGAGATCGCACCGCCTCCGCATCTGACTTGGTCACCGTCAGCAAATGAATTTCCACATCCTTAAACCCAGGGGCACTGTCCACCAAAAAGGTCAACACCCGTTTGCCCGTGGGGCTACCGTCGTAGGCCACCAACAATCGCTCGATGGGGGCAAAGGTTTTGGGTGTAACCAAGCAGGGCTTGGAGCTACTGCGCACAATGCGATCAATGTTGGCCCCCAGGTGACCTGAGGCAAACTCCGCCGCCTCCCCCCGCTTGCCCAACACCACCAAATCAGCATCCGCCTCAAAGTCATGGAAGCAGTCCACGAGGAAACCGGTTTGATTGATCAGTTCCACATCGCTCAACCCTTCCTCCTTGAGGAGCTGGCCAGCGTTTTGTAAAACCAATCGAGAGCGCTGGTTGTTGAGTTTGGCCCGTTCATGCTCCAGGTTAACCAGTTCGCTTAGCAGTTGTTCCGATGCCCCCAGGCCCAGGCTACCGCTGAAATTACCGGTGGAAACGACCTTTTGGCTGCGAATGTCGGTGACAAACAAGACCTTAGCCTGGGCTTGAAATTGGCGGGCAAACCAGGCACCGTATCGATAAATGCCGTCGGCAAATGCAGAGCCATCGGAGCATAGAAGAATCGATTTCATAACGTGTGTTTTATCCTTGTGGTTGAGCTGAGGAATGAAGTCTAGGATGGGGCAGGTGCAGCCGCGCTGGGGTTTACCCGTTGGCGACGAGTTCATCTTCAGTGGCGAGACGGTTGAGCAGGGTGGAGCTAGCCTCATTGAGACCCACCACAGTCACCTCTACACCGTTACGGCGAAACTTTTGCACGGCCTTGTCTAGAACTTCCACAGCTCCCTGGTCCCACAGCTGGGCCTGGCTCAGGTCAATGGTCACCTGATCAATGGGCTCAGCATAGTTAAAGGACTCTGCAAATTCATCCCGAGACACAAAGAAAATTTGTCCTGACACGTTGTAGATCCGACGGGTACCGTCTTCCGTCAGTACCTTATCAACAAATACCAGTTTGGCCACCTTACGGGAGAAAAATACCGTACTCATGACGATACCCGTTGCCACACCCAGGGCGAAATTGCGGGTAAAGATAATGACAAACATGGTGGTTAGCATGACGGCCACTTCACTTCTGGGGACGCGGCGCATATTGGTGAAGGAGGACCAGCGAAAGGTACCGATGGATACCATGATCATGACGGCCACTAAGACGGCCATGGGCATCTGGCTCACCCAGTCTTGCAAGAATAAAATGGCCATCAGCAAAAATACGCCTGCGGCCAGGGTGGAGAGGCGACCCCGCCCGCCGGACTGGACGTTGATTACCGACTGACCAATCATGCCGCACCCGGCCATCCCCCCAAAAAAGGCGGTGACAATATTGGCGATGCCCTGTCCTTTGGCCTCTTGATTTTTGTCGCTGGGGGTGTCGGTCAGATCATCCACCAGGGAAGCGGTGAGGAAGGAGGCCAGCAGACCCACAATCGCCAGGGTAAAGGAATAGGGCAAGATAATTTGTAGGGTTTCCAGGGTGAGGGGCACCTGGGGCAGGGCAAACAGGGGCGGGGCCGTGGGTAGTTCGCCCATATCCCCCACGGTGGGTACATCTAAACGCAGTGCGATCGCAGCGATGGTCATCACCGCCAGGGCCACCAGTGGGGAAGGTACCGTTTGGGTAAAGCGGGGGAGAATGTAGATAATTCCCAGGGACAGCAGGGTGATTACGTAAACCGTGGGGGGCACATTGGTGAGCTGGGGTAGCTGGGCTAAAAAGATCAGTACGGCCAGGGCATTGATGTAGCCAATCATCACGGCTCGGGGCACAAATTTCATTTGGCGACCCAGTTTAAGGAACCCGAATATCACCTGCAAAATACCCGTCAAAAAGGTGGCCGCCAACAGGTATTGCAGCCCATGGTCTTTGACCAAATCCACCATCAACAGGGCCATGGCTCCGGTGGCTGCCGAGATCGACCCCGGTCGTCCACCAAGGAAGGCGGTGAGCACCGCAATAATAAACGAGGCATAGAGACCGACCTTGGGATCCACCCCAGCGATAATCGAAAAGGCGATGGCCTCAGGAATGAGCGCCAGACCGACCACGGCCCCGGACAGTAGGTCTGCCTTTGGATTGAGCAGCCACTCCCGCTTGAGGGTACGCGAACTGAGGGAAGGAACGTTGAAATTGAAAATGTTCAAGGGGTCTCCTTAAGCCGGAAAAAGAAAGCTGGGCAAGTAGGACGAAAGAACGATCTACCCGATTGCTAATCGGACATGGGCCAATTGCAGCAGGCTGCTCACAAGGTCTAGGGGTGAGTGGTGTGAAAAGGAGGAGTTGCGATCTCACTCTGGCTCTCCCCATGGCGGTCTCATTCCCATGGCAACCTACGGTCATGGACCCTTAAAATCCCTGGCCGGGCAGCTAAAACCACTGCGGTGACTAGGATACAACTCTCCCATATTTATGGAAGACTGCCTACCGATGACCTGGAGGATGACCAAGAAAGAACACCCTATCTTGGTGAGTAAATATACTTAACATTTCTTTGCCTATGCCTATCTAAAGGTAACTACTCAGGCTGGGGTAGGAGAGTTATAGGGTTTCCAGAGAACAATCCCATGAGGGCATCCAGAACGTTATGCCCCTGTTTGCGTAGAGTGGATAGGTAACCGCGAATACGGCAGAACATCC